>JAPPJA010000165.1 GCA_028874675.1 Chloroflexota bacterium | reverse complement strand
GCTTACCTATCCTCCAACTTTCTCTATCTGTTCCCAAAATTCGGGATGACTCATGCTGTTGTCAGCCACATGCGGGACCCGTTGTCCCGATGGCGCGCTCTAGTTGTCGCCGCTGCCCGTGGACATTGTTCCCATGTCCGGGGCGTTCTGGCTGGACAGGGACGGCGCCGGCTGCGGGGATGTGTTAGGCGAGGCCGGCTTCGGCGCGTAGGGAGGCGTTTCCGGCGGAACGGCTGGCGTGCCCGTGTCGCCCTCTCCACCCATGTCTTCATTGTTGAAGAGGCGGTTCAGGGCGTCGCCGGATATGGCCTCATGCTCGATCAGGTACTCGGCGATTCGGACAAGGTCGGGCTTGTGCTCGATCAGGATGTCGCAGGCCTGAACGTAGGCGTTATTGACCAGCTCCTTGACCTCCTGGTCAATCTCCTCGGCCACCTTGTCCCCGTAGTCCCGTTCCTCGCTGATTTCCCGGCCCAGGAAGACCAGCTCCTCCCGCTTGCCGAAGGTGCGGGGACCCAGGGCGCTGCTCATGCCGTAGCGCTTGATCATGCCCAGGGCTATCTTGGTGGCCCGCTCCAGGTCGTTGCTGGCGCCGGTGGTAACCTCGTCGAAGATCTGCTCCTCGGCCACGCGTCCGCCCATGGTGACGGCCATCATGTCCAGGAACTGGTTTTTCGTCCACAGATACCGGTCTTCTTCGGGCAGAAGGGTGGTGTGGCCGCCCATATTGCCCCGGGAGATGATGGAAATCTTGTGGACCCGGTCGGCGTGAGGCAATACCCAGGCCACCAGGGCGTGGCCCGCCTCGTGGTAGGCCGTCATTTCTTTCTCCCGGGTGTTGATAACCCGGCTCTTGCGCTCCGGGCCGGCAATTACCCGCTCCACCGCCTCTTCAAAATCGGGCATGTGGATGGACTTCTGGTTCTTGCGGGCGGCCA
This sequence comes from Chloroflexota bacterium, assembly GCA_028874675.1. Classification (GTDB taxonomy): domain Bacteria; phylum Chloroflexota; class Dehalococcoidia; order Lucifugimonadales; family UBA3495; genus Bin22. The sequence continues at coordinate 11,930 of JAPPJA010000165.1, read as the reverse complement.
GCAGGGCCGCCTCGTTAATCAGGTTGGACAGGTCGGCCCCGCTGAAGCCGGGCGTCTCCTTGGCCAGCGTTTCCAGGTTTATTTCGGCCCCCAGGGGCTTGCCGGCGGAATGGACCTTCAGGATGGCCTGGCGCCCCACCACATCGGGCAGATCCAGCACCACCCGGCGGTCGAACCGGCCGGGACGCAGCAGGGCCGGGTCCAGGATGTCCGGGCGGTTGGTGGCGGCCAGCACGATGATGTTGGTGTTGCTTTCGAAGCCGTCCATTTCCACCAGGATCTGGTTCAGGGTCTGCTCCCGCTCGTCGTGGCCGCCGCCCAGACCGGCTCCCCGGTGGCGGCCCACGGCGTCAATTTCGTCCACGAACACGATACAAGGGGCGTTACGCTTGGCCTGGTCGAACAGGTCGCGCACCCTGGCGGCGCCTACGCCCACGAACATTTCAACAAATTCGCTGCCGCTGATGTGGAAGAAAGGCACTCCCGCCTCTCCGGCCACGGCCCGGGCCAGCAGGGTTTTGCCCGTTCCGGGCTGGCCCACCAGCAGCACGCCCTTGGGAATGCGGGCCCCCAGGGACAGGAAGCGTTCCGGGTACTTCAGGAACTCCACCACCTCCACCAGTTCCGTCTTGGCCTCGTCCACGCCGGCTACGTCGGAGAAGGTTACCGTGGGGCGGTTGAACGGCATCATCCGGGCGCGGCTGCGTCCGAAGCTCAGGGTCTGGTTATTGCTGCCCTGGGCCTGGCGCATCATGAACAGAATCAGGCCGCCGAAGAAGATAAGGGGCAGGAAGTTCAGCAGCAACCCCAGGAAGCTGCCCAGGCCGCCGGAACCCTTAAAGGTAACCTGCAGGCTGCCGGGGCCGGTCTCAACGTCATTGGCCGCCAGCACCTGCATGATGTCGGTCTGCTCGTTGATGCGGCTGGTGTACTGGGTTCCACCCACGCCGCCGGTGACAATGGGAATCACGGTCAGCTTCTCGCCTTCGACAATGATCTCGCTGATCTCGTGATTCTGGGCCTTGGCAATTACCTCGGTCAGCGGCAGGTCGTTTCGGGTGCCAAAGGCCGGAATCAGGGTGTAGAAGATGACGATTACACCGATGATTATTAACAGGTAAACCAGGCTGTTGCGGAGCCACCGGTTATTTCCCATTCTCAATTTAATCCCCTTCTGCGGCCAGCATTTGGGCCGGAACCGTCCACACTACCCTTCTTCTACGTCATATATTAAATGAGGCGTTGTGAAATTGCAAAGAATTCAGCTACCGGGAAAGGTCAATCTCACTACGGTTTTCGCCCAAATTACGCCAGGGCTGGCGGTATAGAATCCGGCCGCCCTGAGCATGCCGGGGCCCGAACTCCCGGCGGGGCAGCCCGGTCCGCGTCCGGTTCCCTGGCTGGCAGGCACTGCTTCAGGTGTTTCTGCCTCGCTGGCCATGCCCATCCTCGAAATACGATGGCCCCGGCCGGCGGTGCCGGGTCTCCAGTCGCGCCTTTACCGGCCGCTGCGGTCATGGGCGCGACCCGCGTCATGATGGTCCTGGCGCGGCGGAAAAGGACTTCCACCGTGCCGGGTTACGCGGCCCGCATCAGGGTAGTCCCAGCCGCAGAAGGCGGTCGTCGCCCTGGCGGGGACTGCCCCGGCCGTCCCGGTTGCTGGTGGTGAAGTAGAGATAGCCGTCCGGACCCATAACCACGGCGCGCAGACGTCCGTACCGGCCCTGGAACAGTATCTGGCGCTTGGCTGCCGCGCGATAGTCGGGCGGTTCCAGGGTCACCCGCTGCAGGTGTGAACTCTTGAGCGCGGCGAATACCAGGTTGCCCTGCCAAGAGGCGGGCATGCCTCCCCCGGCAACAAAGGCAGCCCCGGCAATGGCCACGGTAGGCGTCAGGGCCAGCACGGAGTCCACATATTCCGGGTCGCCAGCGGCTCCGGTTACCTCGGGCCACCCATAGTTCCCGCCCGGGTGCAGCAGGTTGACCTCGTCATCCCGGTTGGGGCCGTGCTCGGTGATAAAGAGGTCCCCCGTCTCCGGATGCCAGTCCAGCCCCTGTGGGTTCCGGTGACCCCAGGTATATACCAGTGACCCGGGGAAGGGGTTGTCCGGCGGCGCGTCTCCATCGGCCGTCATCCGCAGCACCTTTCCCGCCAGCGAATGCAGGTCCTGGGACAGGCCGGGGTCGGTGGCGTCGCCGGTGGTGGCGTACAGGTAGCCGTCGGGGCCAAAGCGGATGCGGCAGCCGTCGTGGCGGGTATCTCCGGGGATGCCGTCCAGGATAACGTGGTGGTCTGCGGCATGGTCCCCCCGGTCGGTCAGCCTGGCAATGCGGTTGTAGGTGTCCCGTCCCGAGCGGTAGGTGTAGCAGACGTAGAGGTAGCCGTTGTCGGCGAATTGGGGATGCAGGGCAATGCCCATGAGTCCCGCCTCCGAGCGGTGAAAGACGTCAATAGTGGCGTAGGGGACGCCCTGCAGTAATCCCCCTTTCACAACCCGGATACGGCCCGGGCGCTCGGTGACCAGGATGCGGCCATCGGGGGTGAAGGCCAGGTCCCAGGGAATCTCCAGTCCCTCCACCACCGTTTCCACGGCCAGGCCCCCGGGAGGGGCGACAACCTCGGCCGCCACGGTACCGCCGGCCCCATCGCCGCCGCCGGAAAGGAAGGGCTGGCATGCCGCCGCCGACAGGGTCAGCGCGGCCAGGATCATCAGCAAGGGATACATGGTGAGTGGGCGCATAATGTTCAGGCCGCCGTGCCCGGCCACGGCTTCGGGCATGGCCAGGTCGTTTACATCCCCTGAGTTCGGCGGTTGAGGCAATAGCCTATACTTACAGCATACGAAACCCTCCCGCATTAAGCAAAAGGAGCGCCGCTCATGACCACCGACCAGAAGCCCCGCGTATATCTCATCGGCACCGGCGGGTCCATCTCATTCATCGGGGACTTCCGTACCGACTACATCAACTACAGCTATCGCAACCGGCACCTGACCATCGAGCAGATGCTGGGCAACATTCCCGAGGCCGGAGAATTTGCCGAGGTGCTGCCGGAGCAGTTGGTCAATGTGGGCAGCGCCAACATCCTGCCCAGTCACTGGCTGCAGCTGGCCCGCCGAATCAACGACATCTTCGCCCTGGACCAGGGCGCCGCCGGTGTGGCCGTTACCCACGGGACCGCCACGCTGGAGGAGACGGCCTACTTTCTGAACCTGACGGTGCGGGACCGGCGGCCGGTGGTGGTAACCGGAGCCATGCGGCCCCCCACGGGCATGGGAACCGACGCCGACCTCAACCTGCTGGACTGCATCCGGGTGGCCGCGGCGCCCCAGTCGGCCGGCCGGGGAACCCTGACGGTCCTGAACAACGAGATCCAGGCCGCCAGGGACGTGACCAAGAGCAACAGCTACCGGCTGGAGACTTTCCGCGCCGGCGAGCTGGGCTGCCTGGGTTACGCCGACTCCGATGAGGAGGTGGTCTTCTACCGCAGTCCGGCCCGCGCCCACACGGTGGACAGCGAGTTCGACATCGCCGGCGTAGATGAACTGCCCCGGGTGGACATTGCCTACGCCTATGCCGGAGCCGACGGGCTGGTGGTCAACGCCCTGGCCGATGCCGGGGTGGCCGGCATCGTGGCGGCCGGGCTGGGCGGGGGCAGTTCGTCGCCGGAGTTCATGGCGGCGCTGAAAGGGGCGAGGGAAAAGGGAATTCCGGTGGTCATCGCCACCCAGACGGGCAACGGGCGGGTGATGCGCACCCGCCGCTTCGTGGAGGACGGCTACATCGCGGCCGACAACCTGGCCCCCAAGAAGGCGAGAATCTTGCTGATGCTGGCCCTGACGAAGACGGATGATGCGGGGGAGATACAGCGAATGATGCTGGAGTATTAGGTTCGTTCATCCACGAAGGACGCGAAGGGGCACGAAGGGGAGATAGGGCCGATGTCGGAGAGGGCGATGGGGCTACGGCTTGAATAAATGGAGCCTCGGTCTGAGGCTTTTTGTGCACAACTCTAGCTATCCAGTAACGCTAGGATTTTGCCAAGCTCTTTTCCTTCTTGTCCGATTCGGCCTTGATGGTCTCGCGCATCTCAGCCTTGATTTCTTCAACCTTTTGCCAGTCTTCCTGGGTGAATTTCTTGGTCAGTTCGCTGAACTTACGGTGACCACTCATTAGAGCAATCCCTCCAGCTGCAATTCGTCTATGTGCTCATCATACAGGTCATCAGCCCTGCATACAAGGGTTGTATAGAATCGATTGTCTCCGGTCTTATCTCCACCTATTAGCAAAATCGCGGTACGCCTTGGATCAAATGCGTAAAATACTCGAAAAGGACGGCCTCCGCTTTGGATCCGCAATTCACGCATATTGCTATGGCGTGAACTGTTGATTGCTGAAGTAAATGGGTAGTCCAAAGTAGGCCCGCGCTCTTCCAGCAATCCAACGCCGGCTGCAATAGATATCTGTTGAGACTCGCTCAAGTCTGTCCACCAGGATTCAAACTCGTCGGTAAACTCTACTTCCCAAGCCATTGATAATAGATTCCCCAACAATTGAGGGCCCCGAAATTTCGGGGCCCTCTCCTTCGCGCTTTTTCGTGTCCCTTCGTGGATAAAGGTGTTTAGCCGGGTATGTCGTCGTAGTGGTCGAACTCGGCTATTACGTTGCCTTCCTTCAACCCGGCGATTTCAGCCTCGGTGTAGCCCAGCAGGCTGCCCAGCACCTCTTCATTGTGCTCGCCCACCTTGGGGGTGGAGCCTACCACCGCCGGGGTGCGGCTGAAGTGCCAGAAGTCGCCGGAAACCGCTATCGTCCCGGCCAAGAAGTCGGGGACCTCCTGCAGGGCGCCGCGTTCCCACGGGTGGGGGTCCTGCGCCGCCTGGGCGATGGTGTTGACCGGCGCCGCCACCACGTCGTGACGGGTGAAGTGCTCAATGACCTCGCTCATGTTCATGTCGGCCATCAGCTCCCGCATGGCGTCGTTGATCACCGAGCCGTTGCGGCCCCGCTCGTGGCGGGTGGTGAAACGGGGGTCTTCCAGCCACTCCGGGCGTCCCAGGGCGTTGCAGACCCGGTGCCAGTGGTGCTGGTCTCCGGCGGAAATCAACACCCAGCCGTCCTTGCAGGGGTAGGTTCCACTGGGCGGCGCCGCCGACTCGCCGCGACGGGGTTCGACGCCGGCGCCGTGGTAGGCGGTGATGGGAATCTCGGTGTAGCTGTAGCCCGTGTCGGCCAGGCACACGTCAATGCACTGGCCCTCGCCGGAACGCTCCCGCTCGTGCAGGGCGGCCAGGGTGCCGATGGCGGCGTGCAGGGCGGTGGTGCGGTCGATGATGGGCACGCCGGCGCGGATGGGAGGCATTCCGTCCTCGCCGGTAATCATGGCGATGCCGGACATGGTCTGGCCGATGGGATCGTAGCCGATCTTCTCCCGGTAGGGGCCGAACTGACCGTAGGCGGAAACATTGACCATGATGATGCGGGGGTTGAGTTCCTTCAGCACGTCGTAGCCGAAGCCCATGGTGTCAATCGTGCCGGGGCGGAAGTTCTGCAGGATGACGTCGGAAACCTTGACCAGCCGGCGCAGGGCCTCCTTGCCTTCCTCCTTGCGCAGGTCCATGCTCAGGGACTTCTTGCCGCTGTTGTACTGCACCCAGTAGGCGCTCTGCTTGCGCACCCAGGGCCCGTGGTAGCGGGTCTCCTCGCCGCCCAGGCGCTCCACCTTGATAACCTCGGCGCCCATGCGGGCCAGTACCTGGGCGCAGCGGGGGCCGGCCTGGTGGCGGCCCAGGTCAATTACTCGAATGCCATTCAAGGGACCATTGCCGTCTGCCATTTGAAAACACCCCTTATCTAGTCTGCTGGTTTCGGCCTAATTTACCACCGGAAGGGGGAAAGGGCAAGGCGGGGTATGGCCCGTAAACCGTGTTGGATGTCTTTCGATAGGAAATATCTGTGGAGAAGAGTAATGGAATTTACTAGGTAAGTGTATAATCCGATTACGACTCGGAGGAGAAGAAATGTCAGCTCTTGACCTCAACCCTCGTTTATTAGGATTTGTTTCCGTCGCATTGCTCGTTGTAGTGGCCATCACTCTCAATGCTTGCGGTCCCCTTGCTACTCCTGGACCCACTCCTACACCCAGGCCTACGCCAACACCCAGACCTACCCCAACGCCTACGCCCATACCAAACCTCTCGGAGTTTCTTCCATGTGAACGGCTCGCTGAGTTGGCAGTAGAATTGAGCGAAGAGAATCAAGGCGGGTTTAGACTGCAACTGCTAAAGGTCTACGACCCCGTCATCACAGTTGACTCTCGGAAGCGCGTAGAATGTAGGGGTATAGGACGTTGGAGTAACGGGGATGACGATGAGATTATCTTACATGCCGAAGAGGATAGGGATGGTGAAATATTCTACGGATACAAGCCTGCGTATTAGGCATATTAAGTGATGCATCGAGCGATTCTTACTAAGGGAATAATAAGCTGGACATATCAGACGTTTAGATGACTCTGCTGCTGGAACGAAAGGAGGAGTACGACTCCGGCGGGGAGCGGCCCATTCCGGAGAAGGCCCTGGCCCGGCTGTGGCAGAAGCGGGCGGCCCGCCAGCGGGAGTTCCGCACCTCCGCCGGCCGGCGGGTGCGGGTGCTCTACCCGGGCCGTCCGGGGACTGCCGCCGGCCCCGACTTCCGCGACGCCCTACTGGAGGTGGAGGGAACGGGCCTGGTGCTGGGCGACGTGGAGCTGCACCTGCGCCAGCAGGACTGGTACGCCCATGGTCACTCCGGCGACCCCAACTACAACGGGGTGGTGCTCCACGCCGCCCTGGAAACCTCGCCCCGGACCACCGACCTGCAAAACGGCAGCAGGGCCCCGGTCATCTCCCTGGCATCCCTGCTGGAGGATGACGACTCCGCCGGGGAGGAAGCCGGTTCTGACGCTCCGGAGGACGGAGCCGGCGGGGGTCTGTGGACCCTGCTGGAGAGGAAAGGGTGGAGTCGGCCCGACAGCGCCGAAGAGATGGGCCGCCTGCTGGACACCGCCGGCGACGCCCGTTTCCGGGCCAGGGCCGCCGTCTTCGCCAGCCTCACGGGGGAACAGTCTGCCGACCAGTGCCTTTACGAGGGGCTGATGGAGGCCCTGGGCTACCGGGCCAACCGCCAGCCCTTCCTCAAGCTGGCGCAACGAGCGCCCTGGCAGGCGCTGGCCGGGGAGGCCCTGGCCCGACCGCCCCGGGAACGGGCGGCGGCGGTCGAAAAACGGCTGCTGGAAGTGTCGGGGCTGGCGGCTGCGCCAGGAAACCGGAAACGCTGGCCGGCCGGCTTCGGGCCGGCCCTGGCCGCTGACGAATGGCACACCTTCAGGGTGCGCCCGTCCAACCACCCCCGCCGCCGCATAGCCGGCGCGGCCCGGCTCCTGGCCCGTTTCCTGGCGGCTTCACCCCCTGCGGGGGAGGCTCCGCTGGCTGACGCCCTGGCCGAAAGGGTGGCTGGCGGCAAGCCCTCCGCCCTGACCGACGCCCTGGCTGTCAAGGACGACAGCGCCGGCGGCCCGGCATTCATCGGCGCCGACCGGGCCCGGGATATGGCCGTCAACGTGGCGCTGCCCTTCTGCCATGCCCTTTCCGGTGACGCTGAGGACTCAACGGCCCTGGCTCTCTACCGGAAATTCCCCAGGCTGCAGCCCAATGAGATTACCCGGGAAATGGCAGACCAGCTGCTGCCCCCGGACTGGGCCGCGTTGGTCACAACCGCCCGCCGTCAGCAGGGCCTCATCCACCTTCACCGGCAGCTGGGCTAGCGGACCAACTGCATTGATATGAAGGATGGCGCCTGCCTATCGCCATTCCTGTGGGAAACTCATCCTACAAGTTGCTCCGAGGTTCCCGCCTGCGCGGGAACGACGGTTTAGCCCCAACCCATCAATACAATCTGGTTGAACTAATAGCGGTCAAAAGTGGACGGCTTGCAACTGGGAGCTGACAAAGCGGGAAGTCCTTCCCGCCTCCCGCTGGCCCTGTCCACGCCCAGCTGCTTTCCCTCGAAATGATCGGGTGACAGTGTTGCGCGCTCAGACTTCCACCGCCAGCACCCACATGGGGCCCTCGCCCACGTCGTAGGTGGCGATGCGTTCCAGCCCGCCGGTGGCGTCGTCAATGCGGAAGGCCGCCAGCCGGCCCGATTCCAGCCCCGCCGAATAGAGGTAGCTCCCAGTGGGGTCGATGCCGAAGGCCCGGGGCACCGCCTCCGCGGGAGTCTGGCCCAGGGCGGTCAGCCGGCCGTCGTCGCCCACCGCAAAGCCGGCAATACTGTTGTGGCCCCGGTTGGGGGCATAGACGTACTTGCCGTTGGGTGTTATCTGGATCTGCGAGCAGCTGTTGCGCTCCTCGAACCCCTCGGGCAGGGTGGAAAGGGTCTGGAAGGGACTGAGGCCGCCGGTGGCCGGGTCCAGGTTGTAGCCCGTTACGCTGCAGCCCTGCTCGTTGGACACGTAGATGATGTCCCGGCTGGGGTGGAAGCAGAAGTGACGGGGCCCGTCCGGGTTTTCCGGGCTGACCCGGGGCGGGTCGTTGGGCGTGATGCGGCCCGTATTGCCGTCGAACCGGAACTGGAATATGGCGTTGGGGCCGGGGCCGGCGGCGATGTGGGGCACGTAGCCGTAGCGGTTGGTGGGGTCCGTCTGGAAGCAGTGGGCGCCCGTGCCCGTGGCCACCCACTCCACCGGCGGCCCGGCTGCCGCGCCGTCGTCGCCAATGGCGTGGACGGCGGCATGGCCGGCATTGTAGTAGGCGCTCAGCAGGTAGCGGCCGGCCCGGTCAGTGGACATGTAGCATGGGTCGGATTCCAGGCCCGCCGTGCCCACCAGCTCCAGGTCGCCGGTGGCGGCGTCCAGGGCGTAGCTGGAAACCTCCAGGTCGTCGCGCCGCCCCACGTAAACGAAGCGCCGGTCCGGGCTGGCCGCCATGGGGGCCGGCCGGCCCGGGGCCGCCGTCTCCCCCAGCAGTTCCAGGCTGCCGTCGGACGGGTCCATGGAAAAGCGCAGGACCTTGCCCTCGCCGGAAATGGAAACATAGGTATAGAAAGCCATGGCTGAACCTCGGTAGTTGGGGATTGCGGATTTCGTGGGATTCTACCATAGGAACAGGCCGGTGGGCTTATGCATAGTAGTCCTGCCAGAGTGGTATTCTCCCTGGCAGCATTCAAGGGTTCACGACAGGCGCGTGGAACTTTATGGCCGCTTGCGGCGTTGAGCATCGCGCGGGGCGAGGGTTATGATGAAGACGCTGGATGAAGTTCAACGTCAATTGCTGGCGGGGGAGTTCGATTTTTCCGATCATGCTTTCCTGCGCGCCGTCGAGCGGAACATTGGCGATTCAGAGATAATAGAGGCGGGGAATAGGGTCTTTTCTGTTGAGGAGTACGAGGATGCCAGGTACGGACCCTCTGCCCTTGTGCTGGGCTTCACCCTGGTCGGACGCCCCCTCCATCTCCTGGTCTCTCTGTCCGACACTCGGTTACTCCGGATAATAACGCTCTATGAGCCCGACCCGGGTCAGTGGGAAGACTTCATCAGGAGGAGGTAGCAATGTTCTGCTGCCCAGTATGCAACTACCGCCACAGTCGGTTGGAATTGGTAGAGGAGGCGTTCAAGATTGATGGCCGGCATATTCTGGTTGACCGGGTGCCTTCAGAAGTTTGCCAGCAGTGCGGCGAGCGGTCATTCAGCCGGGAGACTACGGAGAAGGTACGTCAGCTAGTACGCAGTGGCGCCAATCCGCGAGAGTCAATGTCCATTCCGGTTTACGAGTTTGTTTGACGGGTGGAGACGCCAACCAGGCACAATGCAAAAGCCATTTCGTAACGAGGTCAAGACCATGCCCATCACGGCCCCCTATGGTTCCTGGAAGTCGCCCATAACCTCCGAGTCCATCGTGGCCGAGGCCGTTGGCTTCGGCGGCGTCGCCCTGGACGGCCCCGACATTTACTGGCTGGAGTCCCGCCCCTCGGAAGGGGGCCGCCGGGTCATTGTCCGGCGCACCCCCGACGGCGAAACCGTGGACATGACGCCCCGCCCCTTCAACGTCCGCACTCGGGTCCACGAGTACGGCGAGGGAGACTTCACCGTCGTTGACGGAGTGATCTACTTCACCAGCTTCGAGGACCAGCGACTGTACCGGCAGCCGATGGGCGGGGAGCCCCGACCCGTTACGGCCGCGCCCGACCCTGCCGGCGGCCTCCGCTACGCCGACTTCGTGGTGGACAGTCCCCGCGACCGGCTGGTGTGCGTCCACGAAGACCATACAACGGGAGAACCCGAGCCGGTCAACACCGTGGCGGCGGTCTCCCTGGCCGACGGCGCCATCACTACCCTGGTTTCGGGCAGCGACTTCTATGCCGCCCCGCGCCTCAGCCCGGACGGCTCCCAGCTGGCCTGGATTTCCTGGGACCACCCCAACATGCCCTGGGACGGCGTGGAATTGTGGGTCGCGCCGGTATCCGGTGACGGCTCTCTCGGCTCCGCCAGCCTGGTGGCCGGCGGTCCTGCCGAGTCCATCCTGCAGCCCACGTGGTCACCCGATGGTCAGCTCTATTTCGTGTCTGACCGGACCAACTGGTGGAACCTGTACCGGCTCGACGCCCACGGCCAGGTGGAGCCGGTAACCGCTCCCCTGGACAAGGAGTTCGGCAAGCCCCACTGGGTATTCGGCATGGCAACCTACGGCTTCGCTTCCGCGGACCGGATCATCTGCGGCGTCAACGACAAGGGCAGCTGGAGCATCTGCTCCCTGGACACCGGGACCGGGCAACTGGAAGACCTGGGCCTGTCTCACACGGAACTGGGGCGCACCGACCTGAAAGTGGCTGCCGGGCAGACGGTCTTTGCCGCCGGTTCTCCGGCGCAGCCCGTGTCCATTCAGCGCCTGGACCTGGCCGACAATTCGGTGGACAGCCTGCGGCGGGCTTCGTCTGCTTCGGTGGATGTCGGCTACCTCTCCACGCCCCGGGCTATCGAATTCCCTACAGAAAAGGGCCTCACCTCCCACGCCTTCTACTACCCGCCCCGCAACCGGGACTACGCGGCCCCGGAGGACGAAAGGCCGCCCCTGCTGGTCAAGAGCCACGGCGGTCCCACGGCGGCCACCTCGGTGTCCCTGAGCCTCTCCATCCAGTACTGGACCAGCCGGGGCATCGGGGTGCTGGACGTCAACTACGGGGGCAGCACCGGCTACGGGCGGAAGTACCGGGACCGCCTCAAGGGGCAGTGGGGCATCGTGGACGTGGACGACTGCATCAACGGGGCCCGCTACCTGGTGGAGCAGGGCGAGGCGGACGGCAGCCGGCTGGCCATCGACGGCGGCAGCGCCGGCGGTTACACCACCCTGGCCGCCCTGGCCTTCCGGGACGTCTTCCAGGCCGGCGCCAGCCACTATGGCGTCAGCGACCTGGGGGCCCTGGCCGAGGACACCCACAAGTTCGAGTCCCGCTACCTGGACAGCCTCATCGGCCCCTACCCGGAGCGGAAAGACCTGTACGACGAGCGCTCGCCCATAAACCACACCGACGGCCTGTCCTGTCCCCTGATCCTGTTCCAGGGGCTGGAGGACCGGATAGTGCCCGCCAGCCAGGCGGAGCTGATGTTCGAGGCAGTGCGGGCCAAGGGTTTGCCCTGCGCCTACATTCCCTTCGAAGGCGAGCAGCACGGCTTCCGCCGCGCCGAGAACATCCGCCGCTCCCTGGACGGCGAGCTCTACTTCTATTCCCGGGTTTTCGGCTTCGACCTGGCGGAGGAGGTGGAGCCGGTTGAGATTGAGAACCTCTAATCCACGAATCGGCACGAATATTCACTAATGAGAGCCGTAGGGGCGGTTAGGCAGGGCAATCGCGCTTTAATTGAATGTCATGCTGAGCGAAGCCGAAGCATCTAA
>JAPPJA010000035.1 GCA_028874675.1 Chloroflexota bacterium | reverse complement strand
GCTATGGCCAGGCCCAGGTAGCCCAGATACCCTTCGTCCCCCGTCAACTGGAACATCAACCAGCCCAGGGTGAACTGGAAAAGCATCTGGTGGCCCGTTACGCCCGTCAACAGCGCCAGCCAGTAGTAACGGAACTGGCCATATCGCATGGAGGAGGGGATAAAGCGGCCGAAGCCCTCGGCCAGCGAGGTTTGAACGCTCATGCCGGCTATTGTGCCACTGGGCAACCGGGTTGGCAAACGAAAAAGCAGGCCAAGGGCAGTAGTCATATCGAAGTAAGAAGTCTTCCAGGATCCCTTTTCGTCGTTCCCACCAGGGCGGGAACCCCGCCGTCCGAAGTCAAGATTCCTGCTTTCTCAGAAGTATCGGGGCATCTTGACCACACGCCCTTAGGGTAGCAAGTCGTTCCAGCGAAAAAATCCTTCCACACGCCGGCCATTTGCTCATCGGGGTTGGGCCAACTAGAATTGCCCCGTGGAGCGTTGGAGCCTCCACTCTCAGGGAATTTTCCAGGGAATTCTTGGGGATGAAACGCCGACCCTTAGCGAGACTTAACCGGATAAAGGCTGGAAGTGATAGTGACACCCAGATCGGCTGACGTGGTGGTAATCGGTGGAGGCGTAATCGGCGCCAGCCTGGCCATGCACCTGGCCTGGATGGGAGCAGGTGACGTGCTGCTGGTGGAAAGGCGCCACCTGGCCAGCGGAGCGTCCGGGCGGTCCGGATCAATGGTACGGGAACACTACCTCCACCCCGTCCTAGTGAAGATGGCCATGGAGGCCAGCCACATCTTCCACAACTTCGGAGAATTCTGCGGGGGAGACGCGCGCTTTCAGGAAACTGGCAGAGTCCTGCTATTTGACGAGCAGGACGCCCCGGCGGCCAAGGCCAACGTGGCCATGAATCGGGACCTGGGAGTGGACATCCGGCTGCTCACTCCCGTGGAAATAGAGGAACTGGTCCCGGGCATCAACGTGGAGGGAGTGTCCCTGGGCGCTTACGAGCCCACCTCAGGCTACGCTGACCCCATAGCCACCACCTACTCCTTCGCCCAGCGGGCCAGGGACCTGGGAGCCAGGGTCGTTACCGGCTGCCGGGCAACGGGGTTCAGGGTTGAGGGCGGGCGCCTGACCGGAGTGGAAACGGAAAGCGGCGTGATTGAAGCTGACGCCGCCGTAGCGGTCACCGGCCCCTGGACCAATGCGCTGGCCGCTCCCCTGGGCGAGACCTTGCCCATCACCCCTTTGCGGGTGCAGATGGTCCACCTGCGCCGCCCGCCGCCCCTGGAACCCCTGACCGCCGCCGTCATCGACCATACTACCGGGGCCTACTACCGTGGAAACGCCGGTTTTCATACTCTCCAGGGAGGGGAAGCCCCGGAAGATATGGCCGAAGTGGTAAATCCCGAAGCCTACGGGCTGAACGCCGACCACGACACCATCGCCAGGTACTGGACACGCGCCAGTTTCCGTTTCCCTGACTTCGGAGCCACTACACCCCTGGGCGGCTACGGCTCCCTGTATGACATGACTCCGGACGGCAACCCCATACTGGACAGGTCGGCGCTGGTGCGGGGCCTGTACTGGGCGGCCGGCTTCAGCGGTCACGGCTTCAAGCTGTCACCGGTTGTTGGCCGGATGATGGCCGAACTGGCGCTGCACGGAGACAGCAACGACCATCCCCTGGACGGGTTCCGCAGTGACCGCTTCGCCAAAGGCGCGAGTCTGGAGCCCCTGCATCCCTACCAGAGCCGGGCCCACCCCTGATGCTGGGCGATCGGGAGTTTAGCGCAGCTTGTCGGCAAACTTTTGCCGGACCTTGGCCACCTTGGGGTCTATGACAATACGGCAGTACATGCTGCCGGGGTTGTTTTCGTAGAAGCGGTAGTGCTCCCGCTCCGCCGGATAAAACTGTTCCAGGGGAGCCACTTCGGTTACCACCGGCCCCGGCTCGGTCCCCGACTCATCCAGCGCCTTTATGAAGTCCTTTGCCTGCTGCAGCTGAGTGTCGGAGGAGTAGAGGATTACCGAACGGTACTGGGTGCCCACGTCAGCCCCCTGCCGGTTCAGGGTTGTGGGATCGTGGCTGGCAAAGAACACCTCCAGAATCTCGGGGAAGGTCACCTGGCTGGGGTCGAATTCAACGCTGACCACTTCGGCATGTCCGGTTTGCCCGCCGCAAACCTCGTAATAGCTGGGGTTGGCAGAATGCCCCCCGGCATAGCCGGACATGACCGAGGTGACTCCCTCAATCATGTTATAGACGGCCTCAATGCACCAGAAGCACCCGCCCCCCAAAACCGCGATTTCAGAATTGGATTGTGTCATGGTCTTTCTCTCCTATAAGAAACTGACGGGTGTCCGACTCCGATAAGCACAAATTACACCTGGAACAGTTCAGGTATGGGAAGGCCTGCCTACGATGGAGACTTTGGTATTTCATCCCAAGTTCTTCCGTCCAGCATTCGTCCGGTGCGCTTCTTGAATGTTCCACCCCATTGCTTGAAAAAAAACGGGACATCGTTCCCGACACAATTGTCTCGTATTTCTCTCACCCATTCTGGATGCAAGGGCCTCGCTCCCGGCCCTGACTCTCCACCTACAATAACCCAGTCAATTCCGCTCAAATCAAGCTTAGGCAAAGGACCAAGGAGCGGCTCCAGGGAGAGAAACTTCACCGCCGCCCCAGACTCTTTGAGGTATGTAAGGCGGTCGGCCCACCTTTCAGACTCTATGCTTACTCCCAGCCAGATGTTAGGAGTCCAGTCGACCTTGCGATCGAGACGCCTTACTCTCGCTGGTCTCTTCGTGAGAATCTGAAACTTGTGCCGGGGGTGCTCGTTCATGATATTGAAAACGGCTTGAACATACTCGGTGGGGACAGCTTGATGGAAAAGATCGCTCATGGAATTAACGAAAACATACCTTGGTTTCCTCCAGCGGGCCGGTTGGTCTAACACTTCGGGGTGGAGGGCAACCTCGAAGCCCGTTTGGTACTTATGACTTCCCATGGCTTGTAATCGCTTGGCTAGTCGCTCCGCATAGCAATATTTGCAACCAGGGCTGATCTTAGTACAACCAGTCACTGGGTTCCACGTTACTTCGGTCCATTCTATTTTAGAAGATACGGCCACGGATCTATTCGCTCAACTGCATCAAGTGGCTGGCAACTCCCTTAGCTAACCTGATGGCCCGCGGGCTGGAACTGCCCACACAAAAGATAAACTCGAACATAGGAGAGTTGCGGGAATTTCGAAGTGTCACGGAGTGTTCAAGAAACCTGTCTCCAAAAAGATCTGAAAGTCTTGCTTTGAATAATTCTATTATTCCGTCAACCCCAGGATCTCGTTCCGAAACCTCTTCGCCAAACAAGCTCATCTGAATACTCGGGGAGTAGAGACCTTGCCAGGACGAGTCTCCGAATATTTCGGTTAATCTAGAGGCCCAAATTTCCGATATGTCCTCCGGCCTCCTCGACCGAGGTAACATTCTGGCAATTGCGGAAACAGGGAAAAGAAGCCAAATATCCAATGCATTGAATCTCGCTATTTTCTCGATTGTTGCCCATTTGACCTCGGTCGCAAACGGGTCGAGAAAAAGTACGCCTCGCCACCGCTGCCAGTCTTCACTAAGGCCTTCGAGAAAACTATTGGCATCAGAGTTTATGGTCCTTACATCCTTGCTTGGGTATCGAGTGCGCAAGTGTTCGAGTTGTCGATATCTTCCCTCGTTCTTCTCAACAAAAACAAGCCTATCAAAGGGTTTGTCTTCAACAGAAATGGCTCTCTGAGCTGACCCCTCTATAAATGCCTCTATGTCACCATCTTGTTGGCCAAGCGAGATGGAGCCACTTCCAGCAAAGGCATCTATGTACATCAGGCTGAACGGTTGATTCTTCAGCGCTGTCGTGTAGAAATCGAGATAGTCAGCCAATATCTGTAGCTTTTCTTCCGTCCAGTCTCCGCCAAATCGATTGGAGGCACTTTCTGCCAAGTTCCATCATCTCCCAACAAAGTATGTTTGACTGTGATTTTGGAATGTTAGGAGATAAGGGGTTCCATTGCAATGAGCTACTGTCAGCGGAATTAGGCTCGCATGAGCCCTTTGCGCAACATAGTCCTTGAGAAGTTACACGGGTTTAAAGCGCCCCAAACCCGCCCCCTTCTTATATCCCCAGGGGCCACACCCACATTATGGCGGGGATGGCAACGGCGACTATCACCACCACCATGGGAAGACCGACTATGAAATAGTCCACAAAGTGATAGCCCCCGGGCCCCATAACGATGGTATTGGACTGGTGCCCAATGGGCGTCAGGAAGGCCGACGACCCGCCGATGGCCACCGCCATCAGGAAGGGGTCCAGGGACGCCCCCAGGGCCTGGGCTACGCTGATGCCGATGGGCGCCATGAGTATCACGGCGGCGGCATTGTTAATTATAGCCGACAGCAGCAGGGTTGATACCAGCAGCGTGCCCAGCATGGCCCATGGCGGCAGAAAGGCTCCCAAGCCCGCCAGCGTGGACGCAATTCGCGCGGCGCCTCCCGTAGTTTCCAGCGCCTCTCCCACCGGTATCATGGCGCCCAGCAGCACTATTATGGGCCAGTCTATGGCGCTGTAGGCATCCTGAAGGCTCACGAATCTGGTTGCCACAAGGATGGCTATGGCGCTGACGAATGACACCTGCACCGACAGCAAACCAAGGGATGTCAGCAGCAATGCGCCGGTGAACACGGCAATGGGAAAGAAGAGACGCCGCTGCTGACCGATGCGCAGCTCCCTCTGGGCCAGGGGCAGCAGGCCCAGCCGGGGCAGCGCCGTCTGCACCACCTCGTCCTGGCCCTGGATGAGCAGCACATCGCCAACCCGGAAGTCAATGCGGCTCAGCCGGCGAATGATGCGCTGCCCCTGTCGGGACACGCCCAGGAGGTTCACCCCGTATTCGGCGTGCATGTGAAGGTCTCGGGCCGTTTTCCCCAGCACGGGACTCTCCGGCACTGCTATGGCTTCCACTATGGAAACATCCTCGGAAGCCAGCGATTGCCTGATTTCCTCCTGGAAGTCCCGGGAGCCCTCTAACTCAAAGCCCGTGTTGTCAACAAAAGTCTTGAGATCGTCGGGGTCCGCCTCGATGATGAGGACGTCGTTGGCGTCGATAATCTGGAAGCTGGAAGGCGCAGGGTAAACCAGTCCACGATGCAGCAGGCCTGCGATGGTAACTTCCTCGTTGGCAGACTCTTCAATGTCCCTGAGCAGCATGCCGACAAACCTGGAATTCTCGGGGACCCGAACTTCGGTCATGTAGTTTTCAACGTCCAGGGTATCTCCCAGGGCCAGGGGCGCCCGCCGTGAGGGAATAAGGCGCCAGGCCACCAGGGCCAGGAAGGCTACCCCAGCCACGGTAATGGCCACCCCGACCGGCGCGAAATCAAACATCTGGAAGGGCACGCCCAACTCGTCCTCGCGGAACTTGGAAATTATGAGGTTGGGGGGTGTCCCGATCAGGGTGGTCAACCCTCCCAGCAGCGACGCGAAGGCCAGGGGCATGAGAAATCGTGACGGCGGATGGTCGCTGCGGTTGGAGACGCGGACCACCACCGGGAGCAACAGGCTCACCGCTCCCACGTTGTTCATAAAGGCCGAGAGAAAGGCGGTCATTCCCGAAAGGGCTGCTACTCTTACGGTAAGCAGGTCGGGTATTCGCAAATACCAGGCGGCAATCACGTCAACTACGCCAGAGTTGTACAGCGCGCGGCTCAGGACCAGCACTGCGGCCACGGTAATCACCGCCGGATGGCCGAAACCCTTGTAAGCCTCCGCGGCCGGCACTATGCCGGCGACTGCCAGCACCAGCAGGGCCGAAATGGCAACCACGTCGTAGCGCCACCTGCCAAACACGAACAGCGCCAGGGATGCAACGAGGACAGCGAATACGGTCAGCTCTCTTGCTAAAGCCTCGTCCATATTTCCTCCCTCCTCGAACAGTTCGAGAAGAAAGAGCCGCCCATCAGCTAGCGGTCTTCGCGGCGGGACTGCCCAGAATGGCCATCAGTTCTGCCAGGTCGTCAACCTGTTCCAGGCTTTCCAGCATCTCCAGCGCCCGCTCCGTGTCAGTGTCCGACAGGGCCCTGGTGAAGCAGTCCCGGACCTTCACCAGCCGCTCCTCGCGGGACATGGGGTTGCGGGCCGAACCCCGGAAGGCGCTGCACTCGGCGGTGACGGTGTTGCCGTTCTTCAGCAGGGCGGTAGCCAGGGTCGCGCCGGACTCCGGGCCCTCGGGTTCCACGCTGATGCGGCCCAGCATGTCCTCCATATCAGGGGCAAAACGCCGTTCATCGGTGAAGGTATCGATGCCGACCTGGCCGTCCAGCAGGGCGGCGGCCGCGCAGTATTCAACGCTGAACTTCCCGTCCAGGCCGCTGCGGGGCACTGGACCGGAATGACCCCGACCCCTGCGGCGAATCGTCACTCGTTCAATACTCTCGGCTTCCAGGCCATTTTCCTCCCGCAGATTCAGGGCCGCTTCTATCACGTTCTGCATATAGACCTGGGCGGGGAACCGCTTGATATCGAAGCCGGGATCGGTCAGCCGCCACGTATTCCCCAGGCCGCCCGTAGCCACCTCCCAGTCGAAATTGCCCCCAAACAGCGCGGCGGCATAACCCACCGGAGACTCCAGTACCTCATCGCTGGCGGTGTAGCCCATACCCGCCAGTATTGCCGCCTCCGCTCCCATGCGGGCCGCGTTCCCCGGGTGGGTGGACTTGACCATGGTGCCGGTATTGGCGGTAAGCCCTCCCGTGCGGGATGCAGCGATGCCCAGGGCCATCAGGGTTTGGGAGCCGTCCAGACCCAGGGACTTGGAAGCCGCGGCCGCCCCTCCCATCGGACCCACCAGCCCCGGCGGGTGGTAGGCAGGCACAGTGGCCGGAGCAGACGCGGCCCGCAACCGTCCCTGGACCTCCCATCCCAGCGTGTACGCGGCTATGACGTCCTTGCCGGAAGCGTGGTGAGGCTCAGCCAGGGCCAGGGCAGCGGGCAGGCAGGAGGATGTGCCGTGGGTGGGTGGAAAGCCCTGGATTTCGTAGTCCAGGCAGTGGCCGAAGACCCCGTTGGCAAAAGCCGCAGCCGGAGGGTTGGTCTTGAAGCCCCAGCCCACCACGGAGGCCTGCGGCGCTCCCCCGCTTTCCCGGGTATAGCGGCCGATTATGTCGGCCAGTTCCTGCACCGAACCGGCCACCATGTTGGCGACGCCGTCCAGGATGGCTATCTTGGCCGCCTCGACTGTAGGCGCTGGCAAAGAGTCGTAGCCCGTATCTGCAATAAACTGGGCCAAAGTTTGGGTTGCTTTCATAGAGCGGTTCCCCTCGTGAGTTGAATCTGCAGGGCCTTCCAGCTTCAGGCAGGCTAATAGAAGGCTGGAGTGTCGCTGGAGTTGCCAGAGCCCGGGGGTGGTTCGTCGAAAGGCTCACCCCTGGATTCCGCTACAAGCCTTCTATTGTTCCAGGCCTGCCATCGCTTCCGCTCTTCGGATGCGCCTTCTTCTCGAAGCCGTCTTCTTACGGGCTCCACGAGCTTGTTATCAAGATATCTCTTGGTGACCACGATGGTACCCTCCAGTGAGTCAACCGCAGATACGGCCAGGATCGCCATCAAGAAGATCAGGGGCGAAGCCGGACCGCTCTTGTTGATTGCTGATATTACCAACTGGGCCCTGGACTGGTGATCAAACTGAGTGACCTCCACCCAGAATACGAAGCTTGTCCAGGACACTGTCATTAGACAGACAAGGATCAGGAACCAGGGGACCCAACTTCGCGCAAGGCTCCAAACGGACTCTCTATTTTGCCTCTGTTCAACCATTGCGCCGGCATTTAAGCACGCCTTTGCCGGCTAAAGCCACGGCCCCCTGTCAGTAGTATTTCGAGGTATTTGTTCCCAGGAACAATCCAGACCCGGTGCATTCCGGAGCCGCAACTCACCACCGGCCCCGCAATCACGCAGGCGATTAGGCGCCCCTACCGGTAGTCTATCCCGTACACGCCGGCCGCCGTATCGTGAAACAGCGCTGCCCGTTCGCTGGAGGAATAGCTGGCCGAAAGGCGCTTGAAGGCGTTGAACAGCACGTTGTAGGAAAAGGACACCTTGTCTACCGGGAAGTTGCTCTCAAACATGCACCGTTCTGGCCCAAACTTCTCGATGCAGTAGTTCATCAGCGGCCCGAGGGCCTCCGCCAGCGCTTCCGAGCCGATGGGCCGGTTCCACTCGTGCCAGTCAAACCCGTAGCGGGGCTGGCCAACGCCCCCCAGCTTCATGTAGATGTTGGGGCAGGCGGCCACCGTGTCTATGCTCTCACGCCACTGGGCCAGCACCTCGTCGTCTCTTCCCCCGTAAGGTCCCACCCGCAGCAGGCCACCAATGTGGTTGAAGATTATGGGCAGGTCGGGTACGGCCCGCGCGAAGTCCGCCATTTCCCCAGCCTGGTGGAAGTAGGCGGTGATATCCATCACCAGGCCCTTGCGAGCCAGCGCCTGCGCCCCGGTACGGAAATTGGGAGCGGCCATTCTGCCCTGGGGAGCGCGGCTTTCAATATCGGGATGAGGATCGTAACCCGTATGGGAGCGGATGCCCCGGAACCGGTTGGGGCTGGCTTCCTGCAGCTCTTCCAGCACCGACTCCACTTCCGTGCCCAGGTCCAGGTTGGCCGCGCCGATTATGGCTGACGCGGCGCGTCCCTCGCCATAAATTCCGCTGGCGCTGGCCGCCGCAATTCCCTGTACGAACTCCACCTCGCCCACGGGGCGGATCTGCTCCGGCCCATGGGGCCGGTACATGGACCTGGCCTCGATGAAGACGGTGGACCGGACGTTGTGTCCGCTGTTTATGTCGTCGGCCAGTTCGTGAATCAGGTAGCGCTGGTAGGGCATCCGCTCGGTGCGACCGTCCCAGAAATGGTGATGGGGGTCGCAGATGGGCAGCCCGGGCTCCAGTGTCGGCTCCTGGGTAAGGGCCAGCCAGTCGTTGCCTCCAAATGGCATAACAGTTCCTCCTGAACGCTGCTTGGCCGGCGGGGTTTGGCCGCCGTGCGGACGCGTATTTGCTTCTCCGCCCAATAGTATCATAGATTGGTGAAATTACCGGGGCTATCGGCGCCGGTGCCGTAAAGGGCAAGCGGGACCTGCAGGTAGTTGCCCTCACCTGGTTGGTGTATATTTAGGCCGTTACATTCCTTTGTGAGGTGGTACCGCCATGCCCGCATCCTTCGAAAAGTCCAGCATCACCCTGGAAGCTGCCCACCAGGCCGTTGCCGCCGCCGCCGCCAAGGCCGCGGAGATCGGCGTTCCCATGGCCATCGCGGTCGTGGACCCTGACGGTACCCTCAAGGCCTTCAGCCGGATGGACGGCGCCGCCCTGCTGGCCGTGCGCGTTGCCCAGCAGAAGGCCTGGACCGCTATTTCCTTCGGGGTGCCCACCCAGGGCCTGTGGGAGTTCATCAAGGAAGACCCGCCCCTGCTCCACAGCCTGCCCCACCAGGAAGACATGATCCTCTTCGCCGGCGGTTCACCCATCAACGTGGACGGCAAGATGATTGGCGGCATCGGTGTCAGCGGAGGCCACTACTCCCAGGACCAGGAATGCGCCGAAGCCGGCCTTGCAGCGTTAGGGGCCGGTTAATTCCGGACGCCGGACGCCCCACAAATACGTCAAAATCCCTTCTCCCCTGCTGGCTGGGAACTGACTTCCAGCTCCGCAGGGGCAGTCAAGGAGCGCCGGCAAGGGAAACCGGGAAGCAAGCCACCTTGGAGAAACAGATCAACCGCTGGGTCCTGTTGGCGCTAACAGTTTTGCTGTCGTCTCTTTGGATAGCTGCCTGCACCCGTGAAGCCGACCCTCCGGCCCCCGCCCGGCCCGACGATTGGCCCGTGCCCCCACTGCCGGTCATGGCGCTAAAACATCCCTCAGGAACAGTATGGGGCTCGCCCAGCACCTACTGCTGGCGGTTCGAATCCAGGGGTGAACGCACCTGTTCTGAAGCCGATTCCTGGTCGGGCATCACCTCATATCCTGAGGCCGTTCCAGGCAGGCAGATACACATCAGAATAGACGCCGAAACGCTGCCTGAGAACGTATTCGCCCAGATATATTCTCGAAACGGGAACATTCTGGTGGACTTCAGGGAAACTAACACAGAATACCCCATACTGGATATTGATCTGGACCCGGGAGACTACCACATTCGCGTAATCGGACAGTGGCAGTACTGGGACGGCGTCGAGTACAACAAGCCATACAACGAGGTAGCCTATGAGTTCGGGCTGAATGTGCCCGGTGAAGTCGCCCTGCGCTCCGAATGTGCGAACACCCTCGTGGGCGGAGATTTGGCCATATCATTGAACTCGTTGGATGACCCACTGCGCACCGCAATGGATAACAGCAATGGCATGAGTTGCAAGTTCAACAAACCTGTTTCCGGGGTGCATCTGGTACTGAAGGGCGAAGACGGTGTTACCTATATGGAGACCTTCAACATCACCCCCTCGACAAGTAACCTCGGGTTCCCCTTGCCGGAGAACGCAGCCTCGGAACGAAATTTGGAGGCCTTGCCTCCCGGCATCTACTCAAGGAGAATGGTCGCCCTGGCGGAGGACGGAGACGAGTGGGAAATAACGTCGCACGGCGATTTCCTAAGGTCAATAACCATCGAAAACCGCTAGCCCACCGTCCGATTTGGACACCGGTCCAGCGACAGTCCAACCCGCATTGCAACTGTTGCTGGCAAAGGTAAGAGAGGACCTTCGCTATTGTTGCGGCCCGCCATATTGCCCTGTATCATTCCCGCAAACCTTTCCCGCACTCCCCGATTCTCCTCAAGGTCCACCACCCGGCAAAGGGAGGCCGATATGCTCTTCTACCGCACCTACCGCTACTCCCAGTGGGACGGCACCCAGGACATTTTCGACATCGACGCCGATGAGTTGATGGACCGCCTGGCAGATGAACTCCTCAAGCAGGGCGATGTGATGCAGGCCCTGCGGGAACTGCTGCGCAACGGTATGCAGGACCGCAACGGTCAGCAGATGCCCGGCCTTCGTGAGTTGATGGACATGCTCCGCGACCGCCGCCGCCAGGAACTCCAGCAACACAACATGGACTCGGTGGTGGACGACCTGAAGGAGCGGCTTGATGAAATCCTGCGCACCGAGCGTGATGGCATTGACCGGCGCCTGGACGAAGCGGGAGAGCAGGTCAACCAGGCTTCAGACGATGACCGCGCCATGCAGGAGAACCTGCTGGACATGCTCAGGCAGCGGGCCGACCGCAACCGGGAGAAGCTGGACAACCTGCCCGACAGCCTGGGCGGCCAGATCCAGGAGTTGATGGAGTACGACTTCATGGACCCGGACGCCCAGCAAATGTTCCAGGAACTGCTGGATATGCTCAAGCAGCAGATGGCCCAGAACATGGGCCAGCAGATGCAGCAGCAACTCCAGGACATGTCGCCCGAGCAGATGGCGGCCATGCAGGAAATGATGCGCCAGCTTAATGAAATGATGCGGGACAAGCTGGCCGGCCGCGAGCCCGACTTTGACGGCTTTATGCAGCAGTTCGGCGGGATGTTCGGCGACAACCCGCCCCAGAGTTTTGAAGAATTGATGGAGATGCTCCAGCAGCAACTGGCCCAGATGCAGTCCATGCTGGACAGCATGTCGCCCGAGGCCCGCCGCGAACTGGAAGACGCCATGCAGTCGGCCCTGGCCCCGGGAATGCAGCAACAGATGGCCGAGTTCGCCTCGCTGATGGAACAGCTGATGCCCATGGACGACCTGCGCCGCCAGTACCCCTTCCTGGGCGACGACAGCATGACTCTCGAGCAGGCCATGGAAATGATGCGGCAGTTCCAGGACTTGGACCAGTTGGAACAGATGCTGCAGCAGGCCCTGCGCACCGGCGACCTGGACGACATAGACCCGGACAAACTGGCCCAGTTGCTGGGCGAGGAAGCCCGACGCGCCTGGGAGGAACTGGACCGCCTGCGCCAGCTGCTCAAGGAAGCCGGTTACGTAACCGGCGACGACGATCTGCAATTGACCGCCCGGGGCATCCGACGCATCGGCCAGAAGGCCCTGAGGGAGGTTTTCATCCACCTGAAGAAAGACCGCTCGGGCAACCACGAGCTGGACACCCGGGGCGCCGGCGGCGACCTGCTGGGGGAGACCAAGCCCTACGAATTCGGCGATCCTTTCCAGATTGACCTGCAATCCACGGTGAAGAACGCCATCGTGCGGGGAGGCCCCCAGGTGCCGGTGAAGATCAGCCCCCAGGACTTTGAAATTTACCGCAACGAGCACATGACCCGCGCGGCCACCATCGTGCTGCTGGACCAGAGCCGCTCTATGGGCCTGTTCAACAACTGGCAGGCGGCCAAGAAGGTAACCCTGGCCCTTTTTGCCCTGATCCGTACCCAGTACCCTCGGGACACCCTCCACGTGGTGGGTTTCTCCGACTACGCCCGGGAAATCAAGGAGGAAGACCTGGCCTCCCTCAACTGGAACGCGTGGGTGTCGGGCACCAACCTCCACCACGCGCTGATGCTGTCCCGCAACCTGCTGGCCAAGGAAAAGGGCGGCACCCGCCAGATTCTGGTCATCACCGACGGGGAACCGACAGCCCACCTGGAGAACGGCCGCTCCTACTTCAACTACCCGCCCAGCTACCGCACCGAACTGGAGACGCTGAAGGAAGTAAAGCGCTGCACCCAGGAGAACATCGTCATCAACACTTTCATGCTGGAAAACAACTACCAGCTGGTAAACTTCGTGGACCGCATGACCCGCATCAACCGGGGCCGCGCCTTCTACAGCAGCTCGGAAAACCTGGGCGAATACATCCTGGTGGACTACATGAACAACCGCAAGAAGCGGGTTACGGGGTAAATCCGTGCGGGCAAGCTACGTTGTAGTATACGAGCAAACTCCCAGCAACTACTGTGCATATTTTCCAGACTTTCCCGGATGCGTCAGCGCGGGCCAGACCTGGCAAGAGATTCAGGAAATGGTCAGGGAGGCTCTGCAGTTTCATATAGAAGGCATGATTCAGC
>JAPPJA010000331.1 GCA_028874675.1 Chloroflexota bacterium | reverse complement strand
GGCCTGGGGTGGATGGACCTAACCTTCGGCCAGTTGGACGGCTGGTGGCGATTCGAAGACGAGTGCCGCCCCCACCACGCCCTGGCGGGTCCCGCTGTGTGGAAGCAGGCGCTGGCGGACGCCGGTTTTGATGGTTCAGCGGTCCTGGGTGTTGCCGACTCCTGCCCGGAGGAAATGCTGGACAAAGGTGTGATTGTCGCGCAGGGTTCCGCGCAGGTGACCGAGCCCAGGGGCCAGTGGATTGTGGCCGGGGATGGCCCCCTGGCCCGGGAGCTGGCAGCGGAACTGGCGGCCCAAAATCAGGCCGTGGCGCTGGCCACCGGAGACTCGTCCGGCGATGAACTCTCGCCAGCCGCCGATCCCTTGATTCTCGAGGCCCGCGTGGAAAGCGGCAGTCGCGAGGCCTGGCGGGCGCTCATCGAAGGCCTGCCCCGGGACGTGCCCTTCAGTGGGCTGGTGCACCTCATGGCCCTGGAGGGTCACGGCGCGCAGGCGACCACCCCTGAAATTGCTGAGGACGTATCGCACGCCGGGGCCAGCGCGCTGGCAATGGTGCAGGCCTTGAATGAGGCGGACGCTATTCCGCAAAAGGGACTCTGGTTTATCACCAGGGGAGCGCAGGTTACTGAGCGGGAGCAGGGCGGAGAGCTTGCGGGCGCGGTCCTCTGGGGTCTGGGCAAGGTTGTGGACCTGGAGGCAGGCCACCTGCAGCCGCGAATGATCGACCTGGCCCCGGGCGCCGCGACACCGGTCTCCGACCTGGTTACCGAGTTGCTGCGCCCCGACCAGGAAAACCATATGGCGTACCGCGGGGGCCGCCGCCTGTCGTCCCGCCTGGTTACCTTCGGATCCTCGGCCCAACGCTTGGCCCTCCCGGAAGGGCCCGACTGGGTACTTACGCCCAGCCGAACCGGCGTCTTCGACCAGCCGGAGGTGATGCCGCTCCCGGCCGGTTCCCTCGAACCCAGGGAAGTCCGTGTTTCAGTTGAGGCTGCGGGCCTCAACTTCTGGGACGTATTCCGATCCCTCGGCTTCATAGAGGAGGGCAATTTGGGGCGGGAACTGTGCGGGTACGTCGTGAGTGTGGGTTCTGAAGTTTCAACTGTCTCCGTCGGCGACCGCGTCGTCGGGCTGGGGTTTGGCGCCTTCGGGCCGGAAATGGTCACGCGGGAGGAACTGGTGGCTCCGGCCCCGCCCGGTACGTCCGCGTCGGCCCTGGCTGCCCTTCCCAGCGCGTTCGTGTCGTCAGCCTTATCCTACCGCTATTCGGGGCTGCGGGCCGGCGACCGGGTTCTGATTCACGCCGGCGCCGGTGGCGTGGGACTGGCTGCCATCCAGCTGGCACAGGCAGTCGGCGCGGAGGTTTTCGCCACGGCCAGCGCGCCCAAGCAGGCATACCTGCGCTCCCTAGGCGTCACCCACGTCTTTGACAGCCGCCAGACAAAGTTTGGCGAGGAGATACTGGAGGCCACCGCCGGCCAGGGCGTGGACGTGGTGCTCAACAGCCTCACCAGCGAAGGCTTCATCGACGCCAGCCTGGCCTGCCTGGCCCGGGGCGGCAGGTTCGTCGAGCTGGCCAGGAGGGACATCCTGAGCCATGAGGAAATGGCGGCAGTGCGCCCCGACGTGGCCTACTCCATCCTGGAGCTGGATGTCCTGAAGAAAACCGAACCGGCCGGGGTCGGTGAGGTCCTGCGCGAGGTCATGGAGCAGCTTTCCGCTGGAGAGATCAGGCCGCTCGTCCACAGCAGGTGGCCCCTGACCGAGGCGGGGGCCGCGCTGGATTTCATGCGCTCGGCCCGGCACGTCGGCAAAATAGTCCTGACTCCGCCGCCGCTCATGAGGGGCCAACTGCGCCCGGATCGCACCTACCTGGTCACCGGCGGCCTGGGCGGCATCGGAATCGCCGTGGCTGGCTGGCTGGCGGATCACGGGGCTGGCGCCATCGTGTTGAATGGCCGGCGCGAACCCGACCCAGAGGCCCAGGAAGCCATCTCCGCCTTGCGCCAGCGGGGCATTACCGTCGAGGTCAAGCTTGCCGATGTGACTGACACCAATGCCATTGATGCCATGCTGGCTTCGATTGATGCGGAGTTGCCGCCGCTGGGCGGCATCATCCACAGCGTGGGCGTGCTGTCGGACGCCTCCCTCGCCAACCAGTCATGGGCCAGCTTTGAGCAGGTGCTGTGGCCGAAGATCAAGGGGGCCTGGCACCTGCACCGCGCCACCTTGGACCGCGATCTGGATATGTTCATCCTTTTCTCGAGTCGCGTCGGCGTGATGGGCAACCCGGGCCAGGCCAACCATGCCGCCGCCAATGCCTTCCTCGACCAGCTCGCCAGCCACCGCCGCGCTCTTGGTCTGCCGGGCCAGGCCATCGCCTGGGGCGCGTGGTCTGAAATTGGCGAAGCCGCCGAGCAGCGGGAGAGAATCGAGCGGCGGCGCGCGGCTCTCGGGGGCCGCTGGTTCACGCCCCAGCAGGGCATCAAGGCGCTGGACAGGCTGGTTCGACAGGACACCGCTACATCCGTGGTGATGTCAATGGACTGGTCGGCATTCGGAGAGGCTATCCAGTCCCGCCCGCCCCTGCTGGACGACCTGCTGTCCCCGGTTGTGGACTCTGCAGCAGCCGAATCGGCACCATCGGGAGACGTGCTTTCGCGACTTCGGAGCGTCCCGGTGGCCGAGCGTCAGGAAGTTCTCGTGTCCTTCCTGCAAAGGGAGGTTCAAGCGGTGTTGCGGATGCCGGCGGCACCTTCGCCGACGGTCGGGTTCTTCGACCTGGGAATGGACTCCCTGATGTCGGTGGAGTTGAGGAACCGGCTGAACCGGGCGCTGTCCGGGGCATACGTGGTCTCCAACACGGCGGTGTTCGACTATCCCAACGTGGAGGCCCTGGCCGGACACCTGGGTAGCGAACTGGCCGGCGAACCGGGTGGCGCCGCGGACGTTGACCGGCCCCAGCCTCCAGTTGTGGCTGATTCGGCCGCTCCGGCGGAACGCGTAGGGGAGGCGACGGAGGAGGACGCTATAGCCATCGTGGGGATGGCCTGCCGCTTCCCGGGCGCTCCCGACCTGGACTCCTTCTGGCGCCTGCTGGAAAACGGCTCCCATGCTATCACCGACGGGCGGCGGGACGGAGATCACCTGGCCGGCGTCGTGGGGGACCCCGCATTGGAGGATGCCATATACCGGCGGGGCGGTTTCGTTGATGGCATTGACCAGTTCGACAACCGGTTCTTTCGCATCGCTCCCCTGGAAGCGCGGCTGATGGACCCACAGCAGCGTATGCTGCTGGAGACCACCTGGCAGGCCCTGGAAGACGCGGGCATCGACCCCGACCGCATCAGGGGCAGCCGCACCGGCGTCTATGCCGGAATCGGCAGCAGCGAATACCGGGACGTGCTGGCGGCCAATGGCCAGCAGGACTTTTACTTCGGTACCAGCGGCAGCATGACGGCGGGGCGAGTTGCCTTCGTCCTTGGTTTGGAGGGACCGGCCATGCCGGTGGATATGGCCTGCGCGTCCTCCCTGGCGGCCATCCATCAGGCGGCTAATGCCCTGAGGCTTGGTGAGGTGGACCTGGCCCTGGCGAGCGGCGTGAATGCAACGCTCTCTCGCTCCATAATGCGGTTCCACCGGGACATGGGGATGCTGTCGGGCATCGGCCAGTGCAACGCCTTCGACGCTGCCGCCGATGGCTTTGTCCGCAGCGAGGGGTGCGGGGTTCTGGTCCTCAAGCGCCTTGACCGGGCGGTAGCGGATGGAGACCGGATATGGGGGCTGGTCAGAGGGTCGGCCGTCAATCAGAATGGGACCAGCGCCGGCCTTCCGGTGCCCAATGGCCCCGCCCAGGAGAGGCTCATCGAGGATGCCCTGGCGAGAGCCAGCGTGCAGCCGTGGGAGGTGGACTACGTTGAGGCCCACGGCGCCGGCACCGAACTGGGCGATTCGATTGAGCTTCGCGCCCTTTCCTCGGTCTATGGTCGGGGCCGGGAAGCGGAGAAGCCCCTGCTGCTGGGTTCGGTCAAGACCAACATTGGACACACCGAATGGGCGTCGGGAATGGCCAGCGTCATTAAAGCCGTGATGGCGATGCGCCGGGGGGTCATCCCGGCGCACCTCCACTTCCGGGAGCCGAACCCGAACCTCGACTGGGACCGCATCCCGGTACGAGTAACCTCGGAAATGATGCCGTGGCCCACCACTGGCGAACGGCCCCCCCTGGCTGCGGTGAACTCTTTCGGCCTGTCCGGCTCCAACGCCCATGTCGTCCTGGAGGGCTACGCCGGCCCGGCCGAATGTGACGGGTCCGATGGGTCCTGGCCTGCTGGCTCGCCGACTCCTGTCGCGGCCACGCTGAAGGATATTGACGCCGCCGAGTTGCCGGCGGAAGGTTCTTCCCGCCGTGCCTTCAGGCTATTGCCCTTGTCCGGCAAGTCTCCGGACGCCCTTCGCCACCTGGCCGGACGCTACCTGTCGTGGCTGGGCGAGCACGCCGAAGAGACCGTCCCGGATACTGGCTCACCGCTGCTTGCCGATATGGCTTGGACCGCCGGCGTTGGACGCAGCCACTTCGACTATCGGTCCGGTCTCGTCTTTAGCGATACCGAAGAGTTGCGCGCGGGACTTGAGGGACTGCTCGAGACTTCAGGGTCAGAGGTTCGGTTGGCCTCGCCGCCGACAGCCAGGACGGCTTTCGTCTTCACTGGCCAGGGCGGTGAGTGGGTAGGCATGGGTGAATCTCTCTACAATACTGAGCCCGTTGTCCGGTTGGTGCTTGACCGCTGCGACCGCCTGCTCCGAGAGGAGCGAGGTGAGTCGCTTCTCGACGTCATGTTCGGCTGGTCCGGGGAGGCCGGCGACCTCAGCGATCCCTTCTGGGCATACCCTGCAATTTATGCGTTGGAGGCGGCCCTTACCGCCCTCTGGTCAAGCATAGGGGTCAGGCCCACCAGGGTGTTGGGCCAGGGCATTGGTGAAATATCTGCCGCCCGCGCCGCGGGAGCGTTGAGTTTAGAAGATGGGCTGCGGCTTGCGGCTGCTGTCACCAGCCCTGATGCAGCCCTGCCGCTATTGCCCGTGACCCTCCCGTCCCTGACCCTGGTCAGCAGCCTGACCGGACGGGCAGTTCAGTCACCGGAAGAGTTGAACGACGGGCGCTGGCGTAGGTTAGCAGGCGAGAGCGCCGCCTGGGAATCCGGCGTAGGTGCGCTGGCCAGCGCCGGAGCGGACCTGGTCGTGGAGATGGGCCCGCAGGCGTCGCCTGCCCTGGTTTCGGCGCCCTGCTGGCCGCCGGCCGGGGAGGATGCCCAACTCCCCACATTCGTGGACGGCCTGCTTCCCCCGGGAGTCAGCGCGCAGGACGTCGAAGAACGATTCCTGAGAGCGGTGGGAGCCGCCTACGAAGCCGGGGCCAGGCTTTCATTTGATGGTCTCTACGCGGGAGAGGAGCGGCGCCGCATTTCCATCCCTGGCTACCCGTTCCAGCGCCGCCGCTTCTGGGTGCAGACCCGGTCAGCAGCAGAATAGTAGTTCAACCAGTTTGTATTGATGGGTTGGGGTTAATCCGTCGTTCCCGCGCAGGCGGGAACCTCGCTGCAACTTGTATGGTCAGGTTCCCAGGGGAATGGCGATAGGCAAGCGCCAACCATCATTTCAAAGCAGTTAGACCAGTAGTGTGCCTGCCGTCCGTATGCGGTTGCGGAGGTGTGCCAAAGCGTACGAATTGGGGACTTCCCAGCGGTAAGTCGCGCACTGGAGTTGCGTGGAGGCGTGTTCCCCTACCAGGCCTTCACCGGCGCATCAGGACTCTATCAGGCCCTCCTGCGGCATGGTCCAGGGCAGATTGTAGAGCGGCGCAAATTGCGGGGCGGGCGGCGCCGACATCTCTCCGAAGGGCACTTCGATAATCACCGGACCCTGCCGCTCCAGCGCCAGGGGAATCAGTCTCTCCAGGTCCATCAGGCCGTCGGCTCTCATACCGACGGCGCCGAAGGACTCAGCGAACTTGACGAAGTCCGGGTTGTGCAGGTAGGTCTCATAGGCTCCGCCGAAGGCCTCGGTCAGGTCGCGCGCCACGTTGCCGTAGGAGTCGTTGTTGAAGACCACCACCACCACGCTGATGCCGTACCGGACGGCCGTGGAGATCTCCGACGAGTTGAACATGAACCCGCCGTCTCCGGTCATGCAGACCACGGGGCGGTCGGGCCTTGCGACCTTTACCCCCAGGGCCGTCGGGAAGGCGTAGCCGAGGTTGAAGGAGTAGCCGGAGTCTATATACGTCTTGGGGTGATTCACCTGCCAATGGGTCCGGGCATAGTATCCGAACTGGGTTACGTCCCAAACTACGAATGCGTCCTCCGGGACGCCCCGCCGGATTGCTTCCAGAGCAGGGTATTGCGGTTCCTTGAGTCGAATGTCGTAGTAGGCTATCAGGTTGCGTGCGGCCCTCACCGCCTCGGCAGGGGACGGGCGGTCTCCCGCTCCCTCCTGAATGAGAAGGGGAAGCAACGCCCGTATGGTCTCTCCCGCATCGCCGTGTAGGGGAATGGTGTTGGGGTGATGCACTGCAAGCTGAGTGTCGTCTATGTTGATGTTCACCAGCGTGGCTCCCTGGCTGGCGGGAAAGCCCAGCGAGAAGCGCGCGCCGATTCCAATTGCCACGTCCGCAGACTGCATCACCTCGTAGAGCTGGTTCATCTCCTGCCTCTCGCCCCGGGGACTGAAGCACGAGCCGTAGGACAGCGGATGGCTGTCGGAGATGACGCCCTTGCCCCCGCTGGACGTAATGACAGGTATGTTTGTCGCCTCGGCCAGGCTGACCAGCGCCGCCTCGGCGTCGGACCGCGCCACGCCGCCTCCCGCGTAAATCAGTGGTAGGCGAGACCTGGCGATAACCCCGGCCGCCTCCTGCAGCGCCTCCCTGTCCGGCACTATCCGGGGGGCATGGGCGGGACTCTGCAGTTCGACCTCTTCCCGCTCCACCCCTGCTTCCGGCGGAATCTCCAGCAGAACGGGACGGGGGCGGCCGGTGCGCAGCTGCCGGAACGCTTCCTGAACGGCGTCAGGAACTTCACTGGGCCGGAATGCCTGACCCTGCCACTTGGTCACGGAGCGCACGGCGCCGGCCTGGTCGGCGATTTCGTGCACGGCCCCGCGGTTTCTGCCGATGGCCCTGCGGGGAATCTGCCCCGCTATGAGGAGCACGGGTGTGGAGCGGGCGTAGGCGTTGGCCAGGCCTGAAGCGGCGTTGTAGAGGCCGACCCCCGGCACCACCAGCGCGACCCCCGGCTTGCCTGAAGCGCGAGCATAACCGTCGGCCATGTACGTTGTCGCCTGCTCGTGCCGGGTGGTGATCATGCGAATGTCGGGCTCGTCTCGAATGCCGGAGACAATGCCGTAGGTCTGGATGCCAGGTATGCCGAATACGACCTCAACGCCTTCCCCTACCAGCGATTTGGCAAGCGCCTCACCTCCGCTTAATCTAACCAATTATTGCCTCCTGTGGTACGGCAGACACGCTAGTATTTCTCTCCCTGCGGCCGGGCTGCCACCTGGAATGTAAGGTAAGGAGCCGTCTCCAGTTGTCTCCCGCCGAGGGGAGTCCTGCGGGGGGTTGCCCGTACGCAACGGGAAAGTCCGTCCGGTTATTCGGGAGGCGTGCTTGAGGAATATTCCATAGCCCTGTTGGTCGGTTTCGGAGGCCTGCCGGTACAGCTGCAGCCCCTGCGACTCCCGCAATTCCAATGAGGGGCCTCACCGATAATGTTGGGCAGGGTGGGCAGGAGATGGTGGGCCCGGCTGGGTTCGAACCAGCGACCTACCGGTTATGAGCCGGTTGCTCTTCCGCTGAGCTACGGGCCCTCCGTCAATCCAGCTTAAAGAGGGCAGTTTGCGGTGTCAAGGAACTTGCCAGGCTTCATGCCCGGGGAACCGCTCTGTTCCAGCGTGGTCCCCCGCCATCTACGCCAGCCCGAGCCTCTGGCGGTACTCCGGATCGTAATCCGCCAGGAGACCCAGCTCCACGGCCCGGGCCGGGTCCATCTGGGGCGATGCTTCGCCGCTGGTAGGAATGTCAGTGATGATGGTGTCGGCCACCAGCCCCTGGTAAACGTCCTCCTCCAGTCCCAGCAATTCCCGCAGAAGGGGCTTGTTGTCCCGCCCGAATGCCGGACCCGGACCCCGAATACTCATGGGAGTGTTCGAGAATTTGTAGGGGCGTCCCATCAGGAACCGGCTGCCCACCTCACGCTCTTCCGGAAAGTCCACCCTCTCCAGGAAGTTGCGGCGCTGGTAATGGGGGTCAAAGTGAATGTCCCGCCCCGTGAGTACCGGCCCGGACGGAATGCCGGCCCCCTGCAGCAGGTGCATTAGTTCGTACTTGTCCGTCTCGGCCGTCCACTGGCCCAGCAGGTCGTCCAGTTCATCGTGGTTGTTCCGCCGCGAAAGGATATCGCCGAATCGTGGGTCGGAGGCCAGGTCTTGCCGTCCCATAACCTGGCACAGCGCCTGCCATTCTTCGTCGCTTCCCACCGACAGGGTAATCCACTGGTCGGCGCCCCTGGCCGGATAGCAGCCCTGGGGCGCGCGGTAGGGGTGACGGTTGCCCAGCCGTCCGCCCTCCCTGCCGTTAATCGTGGCATCCATCAGGTACTCGGAAAGGAACATTACCCCGGCCTGGTACATGGCAATGTCGATCCATTGCCCCTTGCCCGTGCGGTTGCGGTAGCGCAGGGCCGCCCCAAGCGCAAATATGGCGCTCCACGTGGAAAGAAAGTCCACGAATGACGCTCCCGCCTTGGCCGGACCGTCGTTCAGGTACCCGGTAACCCAGCAGTGGCCGTGGGTAGCCTCCTGGGTCGTGGCCTGCGCCGGATAGCCCGAATAGGGGCCGTCGCCGTGTCCATATCCGGTATTGGAGACCAGGATGATGTCCGGCTTCAGCTTCCTCAGATTGGGATAGTCCAGTCCCCACCGCCGCATCACCCGTGGCGTAAAGTTCTCCATCACCACGTCGCTGACCGTCACAAGTTCGCGGAACAGGTCTCGTCCCCTCTCGTCCCCCATGTCCAGCACCAGCGACCGCTTGCCCCGATTCAGGAGATTGTAGGTGGAGGGCTTGTTCCACCAGCCTTCCCCTGCCTGGTTTTCGGGAAAGGAGCCTGCGTAGCCTCCCGTGCGGGTAACATCCGGCCGTCCCGGACCCTCGATCTTTATGACCTCGGCCCCCAGGTCGGCCAGGTGCCCGCCCGCGTAGGGCAACGCAAAGACGTAGGTTGAGTCCAGGATTCGGATGCCTTCCAGGGGAAGTCTGGGCATTTCGGGGCTTACCTCTTTGCCTGGTATGGGTATTCTTCGGCTAGATTGCGTTCAGCTGCCGCAACTGGGTGAACTGCTGCTCGTCGTACTCGAGCCCTTCCACGTAAATCTCCCGGTTGTGCTGGCCGAGAGTAGGGGCGGGGCGCTCCAGCCGGTAGGGAGTTTCGCTAAGCTTGAACAACTCCGCCGGCACCCGAACAGTGCCCATCTCCGGATGTTCAATTTCCCTGAAGAAATTGCGGGACTCCAGCTGCGGGCACTGGGCCAGTTCCGACGGCGTTTGCACCAGGCCGAACAGCATTCGATATTCGGCGGCCTTGGGGAACAGGTCCCACTTGCCTCTTTCACTTATCGACTCAATGACGATGCGGTCCAGTTCCTCGCCATTTTCCGCCCGCTGGGCACGGTCGGCGAATCGCTCCTCCAGCATCTCGGGGCACTGGAAGAACTCCGACAGGTCCTCCCAGGAGGCGCCGCCGCCGGTCTGAACAATAATCCACCCGTCCTGGCACGGCATGGGATGGCCGAACATGCTCCCGCTGGCCCGACGCCTGACCTGCGTGCCGCCCATGAATGGATACATGGTCTGGGTGGCCATCATAGTCGAAGCCACGCATTCGGTAATGGAAACGTCAATGTGCT
This sequence comes from Chloroflexota bacterium, assembly GCA_028874675.1. GTDB lineage: Bacteria > Chloroflexota > Dehalococcoidia > Lucifugimonadales > UBA3495 > Bin22. Next base: position 3,236 of record JAPPJA010000331.1, on the reverse strand, counting down.
CTCCCTGCCCCGTAAATTCCCGGCCGAATAGAGCCATGGAAGTGGTAGCGGCGGCAAAAAGACCACCCTCGTACTGGGCCTGAAACCCTCCGTGCTTGAGAGGTTCCCGCCCCTGCACTCCGCTGATGCTCATGATCATGCCCATGGCGTAGTTGACGATTTCTTCACCCCGGTACTGGCTGTAGGGGCCATCCTGACCAAAGGGAGTAACTGAGGTAATGGTCAGTTCCGGGTTCAGTTCCTTCAAATCGTCGTAGCCCAGGCCCAGGGACTCTAGGTAGCCCGGCCGATAGCTCTCCACGATGACATCCACGTGCGAAGCCAGGCGCTTCAGGATATCCTGGCCCGTCACCGTTTCCAGGTTGAGTGTGGCGCCCTTCTTGTTGAGGTTCAATACCAGGAAGAAGAGGCTCTTTTCCGGGTGTGCATCGTCATGAAAAAAAGGCCCCATCCGGCGCAGGGCTGCGCCGCCGGGAGGCTCCACCTTCAGTACCTCGGCGCCGTAGTCGGCCAGGAGACGGGCGCAAAACGAACCGGCTATGTCCTCGCTGAGGTCCAGAACCTTAACCCCGTCCAGCGCGCCAGTTAACATAAACTACATTGACCCTTGCTATTTTTGGAATCGAAGGGGATTTTAGCCCAACCCGCTATGTAAGGCAAACGTGGCCGGCCCCTGCAATGGTACGATGTTGCGCCGGCAAAGGAAGGTGGTGAATAATGGGCTGGCAAAAGACTTCGGCAAGACTTTGGAAGGAGCATTCCATGCGTGAGAATCGTGTAAAGAAAGTTATTCGCGAAGGGAAGCTGGCCCTGGGCACTTACGTGACCTTCGCCGATCCCCAGATTGTTGAGATCATTGGCCTGGCCGGTTACGACGCCGCATTCATTGACATGGAACACACCGATTTCGACCTGCGCCTGGTGGGTGAGATGATTCGCGCCGCCGACCTGGCCGGAGTGACCTCCATAGTCCGCGTGCCCGACAACGACGAAAAGCTGATTCTCCGCATCCTGGACGCCGGCGCGGAAGGCATCATCATTCCCCACGTTGACGGCCTGGAAGGCGCCAGGCGGGCAGTCGCAGCGGTGCGGTACCCTCCCCTCGGCCACCGGGGTGGCGCCGGCGGCACTCGCGCTGCAGGCTACGGCACCATATCCTGGGACGACCATTGCCGGCAGTCCAACGAGCAGATCCTGCTCTCGGTCATGACTGAGGACGAAAAGGGAGTCAACGATATTGAGGCCATTGCCGGCCTTGAGGGCATTGACCTGGTCTCCATCGGCCCCACCGATTTTTCCGAATATATGGGAATTCGGGACCCGCAAAGCCCGGAGTTGCGGGCCAAGCTGACCGAACTCGCGGATCGTATCAAGAGCATTGGCAAGGCCAGGATGCAATTTCCCATGAATCACCCGGCCATGCCCCTGGGACCCAGGGAGCTACAGGAATTGGGCGTAGGCTATACCCACGTCGCGCCGGCTCCCCCCGCTGTGCTCATGCGTTCCCTGCGAGACCGTCTCCAAACCATCAGGCAGGAAATTGGCTGAGTCCTCGAACTGACCGTGGCGCCGGCCTTCGACTGTTGCCGGTAGAATTGTCCGGCGCCCTTTTATTTGCTTGCTGATATGCGTTTTCCGACCTTCGCTGTTTCCCTGCTGTTGTTCCTCTTTGCGGTGGCCTGTACCGAGAGTGGCCTGGCCGAACCCATCGCCCTGCCGGCGCCCTTGCCCACGAACACGCCCTTGCCGGTGGCGACTGAACTGCCCACGGCGACTCCCTTGATCGCGGCAAGCGATATTCCCGTGGCAAGCCCCCTGCCCGCGGTGACTGAACTGCCCACGGCGGCTCCCCTTCCAATTGCAACTGAAATACCCACGGCCACCCAGTTACCAACAGCGGCCCCGGCGCCGGCCGCAACGGAATTGCCCACTGCCGGGCCGGCTTCACCGGCGCCGGTCCTGCCGGTGGCGGAACCGACTCCGGAGGAACTCCTGCCGCTGGTCGCCATCGGTGAAGCTTCCTGGCCCGTGGAATTGGCCGTTACGCCTGAGGAGCGGTCCCAGGGCCTCTCCGGCCGGGAAGTCCTGCCCGAGGGCTCGGGCATGCTGTTCGTGTTTGAGGGCGACCAGCACCTGAGCTTCTGGATGCGCGACATGAACTTTCCCCTGGATATGGTCTGGATTGATTCTGCCTGTTACGTGGTTGACTTGACCCGGGATGCCCCGATTCCTGAACCTGGCCAGTCTCTTTCTGACCTTCCCAGGTTCTCTCCGTCCCAACCGGCCAGGTTCGTGCTGGAAATAAACGCCGGCGAATTTGAAGGAATGGACGCGAGCATTGGAGAGGCAGTCCGGTTTGAGGGAGCACTGCAGGGGCAACACGGCTGCTGATTCGCTGGCGTCCCAGACGGCCAGGATTGCGTACAAGGGAACGGTGGGTTAGAGTGATTCGGCTCCGCGGCTTCCATCGCTGCAGCCTACGGCAAGTAGATCGAGAGGACTGATTATTTATGGAAATACTGGTATCCGGATCCCTGGCCTACGACAGAATCATGGATTTCCCCGGGCGTTTTTCCGACCACATCATGCCCGACAAGATCCATATGATTAACGTCAGCTTCACCGTCAACGGACTGAAGGAGAACTTTGGCGGCACGGCTGGCAATATCGCCTACAGCCTCTCCCTGCTGGGGGAGAAACCCCGCATCGTCGCCACCATCGGGCACGATTACCATCGCTATTACCAGTGGTTCCAGGAATGCGGACTTTCCACCGACAATATCCGGATTGTCGAGGAAGAAGCCACAGCCTCCGCATACATAACCACGGACCTGGCCGACAACCAGATTACCGGGTTCAATCCCGGGGCCATGAAACAGCAGGCAGGTTTCGACTTTGGCGGCATCGACCCCAAGGATGCCATCGCCATAGTGTCTCCGGGAAACATCCAGGACATGGCTGAGTTTACCGACACCCATCAGAGGCTGGGCATTTATTCGATTTTCGACCCGGGCCAGTCCCTACCTGCCTGGTCTGGTGATGACCTGGCCCACTGCATCGCAAGCTCAAATATGCTGGTTTCCAACGACTACGAGCTGGCCCTGATCCGGGACCGGACCGGAAAGTCCACTGCGGAACTGGTCGAAATGGCTGGGACCATCATTACCACCAAGGGAGAGCAGGGCACCGAAATTCTCACCCGGGTGGGCGCCATTCCCGTGCCTGCCGTTCATACC
>JAPPJA010000339.1 GCA_028874675.1 Chloroflexota bacterium | reverse complement strand
CTGGCCCCCTTTACAGTCTTTTTCTTGATTATGTCCGGGAACTCGTGACGCCAGATAGAAGCCCTGGAAGAGGACATCACGGAAGCGATGAAGGAGGCCGGGGTGCGCCGCTTTCATCGAGAGGGCACGCCGGCTTCGGGCTGGATTCTGCTGGACTTCAGCGACATCATAGTCCACATATTCGGGCCCGAAGAGCGCGAGTATTTTGAACTGGAACGTCTCTGGTTCCAGGCCCCACAGGTCGTTCGCGTCCTCTAGTTACTCGACAATCCAGGGTTCCAGGGCCCTTTCGTAGCTGAGAAGCTCCTCGGGCCTGAAGAACAGGGCGACTTCCCGCTCGCCCGACTCCGGGCTGTCGGAACCATGCACCAGGTTGCGGCCGATATCGACGCCAAAGTCGCCGCGGATGGTCCCCGCCGGTGAATTGGCGGGATTGGTCTGGCCCATGGTATTGCGCACAATTTCCGCCGCGTTGTTTGCTTCCCAGGCCATGGCCACTATGGGCGAAGAGGTAATGAACTGGACCAGGCCGCCGAAGAAGGGGCGGTCCACGTGTTCGCCGTAATGCTGGCGGGCCAATTCATCGGAGACCTGCATCAGCTTCATCCCCACCAGCTTCAGGCCGCGCCGCTCCAGCCGGGTGATTACTTCCCCGACCAGCCCCCGCTGGACTCCGTCGGGTTTTACCAGTACCAGTGTTCGTTCTGCCATTCGGTTAAATTCCTTCCTTTACTGTTCCGAGAATGCTCTGTTCCACGAATGTGCGCCAGGGCGCACCATTCCGGAAGCCATTGGCCTGAGTCAGGTTGCGCTGTCGTTTCAGGGTCACCGGCGGCTACCCCTGGCGTACCCGGTCGCGCCGCTTGGGGCCCCCGATGGTGGGCATGCGAAGGTAATAGGGCTGCAGGGTAGCAACATCATCAGCTTCGCCGGAGTCCAGCCTCATCTGGCCCAGCTGCGCCAGCGCCCACAATCGGGATGCGGGCGAGTGGCCGGCCAGGACAGCATCGCTTCCCAACCGTTCCCGCAGCGTTTCCACGTGGGGCGGGGCGCCTTCGCCGCAAATCAGGAGCGGTCCTGCCAGTTCCGCCGTCAACTCCTCGGGGGGGCATATCCGGTCTTCCCGCAGCCGCTGACCGTCGGCGCCGAAGCGGCCCGAGGCTACTTCGCTGCGACCGGCATCCAGAAGCGCACAGACCGGCAGGCCGGATTGCAGATAGGGCTGGGCCTCGGCATCCAGGGTTCCAATGCCTGCCAGAGGCTTGCCCGTGGCTATGGCCAGGCCCTTGGCGACACTCATGCCTACCCTCAGGGCGCTGAAACCGCCCGGGCCCAGGGCTACAACAATTCCCTCCAGGTCATGCACCTTCAGGCCCGCGCCGTCCAGTATGTAAGACACCGCTGGCATAAGCTCGGAGGTATGGTTTACCGCCGAGCGCCAGGAGCGGGATGAGACGACCCGCCCCTCCTGGGCCAGGGCTGCTCCGGCATTGCGGGTTGATGTGTCAATAACCAGGATCATCGGTCTGTCTTTCGGCTACGGAAGCCGGGGCTGTTGCGCAGGATGGCGCCGGCTTGACCCAACAACCAATCTGCATCCGTCAATCGGGCGAATGGCTCTTGAGCGACTCCAGCATGGGCAGGTAACGTGCTGGCGGGTTTGCGATGGTGATTGTCCGGCCATCACCGTCTCCCGCGTACTCCAGGTCAATCCAGAGGCATTCGGGCGGAAATACTTCCTCGGCCCGCTCCGCCCATTCCACAACACACGCACCATCGCCGAAAAGCTGCTCATCCAGTCCCAGGTCCCAGGCCTCCAGGGGGTCGTTGATGCGGTACAGGTCGAAGTGGTAAAGGGTCATTCGCCCAATATAGCGAGTCATTATAACAAAGGTAGGACTTCGGGCGTATTCCACGACGCCCAGGCCCCAGGCTATGCCCTGGGTGAGGCAGGTCTTGCCGGCGCCCAGCGGACCGGAAAGCAGAAAGACATCGCCAGGCTGCGCCTGCTCTCCCAATAGCCTGCCGATGGCCTGGGTTTTTTCCGGCGACCCGGACTGAATGCTCAGAAATTCGGCCATAGACTCAGTTTTGCCCACCTTACCCGAAATGGTCCCAGCCGGCCCTGCCGATAGCGGTTTCAATACCGTTTCGCCCAACCAGGGATATGTGCCCGGGTTGACCCTCGATGATCTGCCCCACTACGGCCGCGCCTTCGGGAAGGTCCGGAAGGACCGACCTTATTACCGACTCGGGGGCAGTGAAGAGCAGAAGGTAGTCTTCGCCACCGTTCAGGGCCAGGTCCAGGCAGTCATCAGGAAAGGTTTGCCGGAGGGCAGGGTGCATGGGAACCTGGTCGGCAAAAATGCGCGCGGCCACACCGCTGGACAGGCACAGCTTGGACAGGTCGTCGGCCAGCCCGTCGCTAACGTCCATGGCAGTTCCCACGCCGGCGCGGGAAAGCAATTGGCCCTCGGCGACCGCAGGGTAGGGCCGGCGGTGGGCGGCGCGCAGGTACTCGGCCGCTTCCGCCGCAGCCGGCAAGCCTTCCAGCATCAGTTTCAGGCCCCCTCCCGACGAGCCCAGGAACCCGGTAACCGCTACCTGGTCGCCAACCCCGGCGGTGGACCTCAGCATGGGAGGACCGGTGCGTACGCCGGTCAGGGCCACGGTGATGAAAGCAACGGGGGAACGGACCATATCTCCCCCAACTATGGCCACACCGTAATGTTCGCCGATTTCCAGCATGCCCCGGTAAAGCTCTTCGATATCAGCAACTTCGGTTTCGGGGGGAAGGCCCAGGGTGATGAGGGCGTAGAGGGGAAGGCCGCCCATCGCCGCGATGTCGCTGATGTTGGAGGCGAGGGATTTCCAGCCCAGGTCGGCCCAGGGGGTGGTGTCGCGGGTGAAGTGCACACCCTCGACCACGGTGTCGGTGGTGAATAGTTCAGTGGCCTCGGCGGCAGCCCAGGCGGCGGTGTCGTCACCCGTATCGACCAGAAGGCGGAAGCTGTAGGGGGCGCCGTTGTCCGGCCCGCGGCGTTCCCGGGTCACCATGCCGTTCAGCCTTTCAATCAGGCCAAATTCACCCAAATCCTTTATCTGCATGGTGGTCCGGTCAGGGACAAGCCTGGTGGGCGGGGAAGAAAGCGCCAGTCACGGCAGAAGCCCGGTCAGCACGCCGAGTCCCGGGCGGCCTTGAGTTCTTCAGCCACCTTGCGGGCCTGCTTCTCGCACTGGCTCCAGCCCAGGGTCTCGGGGATCAGATCCTTGTCGGTAAGGTGCCGGCGGAAGGTAACGATGGTGCCCATTCGCTTGGCATTGATGCCCAGGTCGCGCACCAGGTGATCGTTGAGGCTGTCCAGTTCCATGGAGCCTTCTTCCAGTTCGGAGCAAAGGTTGACCACGGCATCTCCCAACTCCCACATCTTCCGAGCGGGAATGGGGGTGCGCTTGCTCTTGAGTTGCTCAATGTCGGCCTGAACGTCCCGCATAGCCTCCACCGCGCGGCGGTAGGCATTGCAGGCGATTTGCAGGCACTCCTCCGGCCTTTCACCCAGCCGATCCAGCTGGGCCAGGGGCACAGAGGCTATGAATCCCTCGCCACGAGCTTCCAGGGCTATCATTGCAGGGGAACCCAAGTGACTTCCTCCGTGTGGGTGCGGGTCAATCAGCCCAACGCTGACATCCCAGCCGCTCTTCTGTTATTGCAAGTGGAATTATAGCTTGGGCTGTCAGGGGGGACAAGGTGGACGTCCCAGGCGGGGGCGGCCCTGCCCTGCGGGCGCACCCCGATCACAAGGAGGCAGCCACCGGGGCTACCCCCGCGACGCTGGCCCGGACTGGTCCGGACGGATTGCAGTGGTCAGAAACCTCCAGGACCCTTTACGCCCCGAAGAGCCGAGCGGCCCCGGATTCCGGTATCAGCCCCGAGAAAAGCTCGGGGTGAATCATTTCCGCCATTATTTCCAGGCCTACCACCAGGCGCGGCCCGGAGCGGCTGGTGTAAGCGCCGGCGTCTATGGCATAGACCCGGTTGTTCTTCACCGCCGGCAGGCTGGCCCACTCCTCCTTCTCAGACAGCAGGGGAACATCCTCCAGCGCCCTCCGAACGTCGAAGCCGCAGGGCATCATGATGATTACTTCGGGCTGGCTGGCCACAATCTCGTCCCACTCCAGGCGGAAGGAGCCGGTCTCCTTGTCGCCGAAGCAGTTTTCGCCGCCGGCCATTTCCACCATTTCCGGAACCCAGTGGCCCCCGCACATAAGGGGGTCAACCCACTCCAGGTGCAGCACCCGGGGCCGATGGGGTATGCCGGCAGTTTTGGCAGCGATACTGTCTATGCGCTGCTGCATCTCTCCGGTGATTCTTTCCGCCGCCTCTTCCGCGCCGGTGGCCTGGCCCACCCGCCGGATGTCTTCCAGGACATCACCGACATACTGGGGGTCCAGGGACAATACCTGGGGCTGCTTAGGGAGGCTGACGCTGACCTCGGCAACCTGCCGAGAGGAAATGGCTCAAACCTCGCAGATGGCCTGAGTCAGGAGGAGGTCCGGTTCCGCCGCCTCCATGGTGGGCTGGTCGATTTCGTAGATGCCCAGGCCCTGCTCCAGGCGTTCGGAGATGACCCGGCTGATTTCGCCGCTGCTGGGTTGAGGGTCCATCCCCTCGAATACGCTGCGGACCACCCAGGGTTTGTCCCTGGCTGAGGCGGGGTAGTCGCACTCGTGGGTTACGCCGTACAGCTGGTCCTCAAGGCCCAGCATAAAGACAATCTCAGTGGCGCTGGGCAAAAAAGAGCAAATGCGCATTGCAAACTCCTGACGATGATGAGAACACGCCCATTATAAACCCGGAATCCCCTTGCCCATAGTGGCTAGGGCTGTCGTCAACCTGAAGCTTGAAGATTCCCAGCGTACCATTTCGTCGTTCCCGCCTTCGCGGGAACCTCGCCGGCTTTAGTCAAGATTCCTCCTGTTTCAAGCATGACGAGCCGATTTGACGGCACCCTCTAGTCGTCCGAGGGCTCGAATTGCTCGTGAAGGTTGCCATCGTGGGAATAGAGATGGGAATCGTCGGGAAAGTAGTCCCACTTGTGCTCGTCATAGCGGTAGTGTTCGGAGGCTCCGAGGAAGGTGCGGCGGAAGACGTCCTCCAGGGTGCTGTGAATCTGGAAAGCCGCAAATGCCACCCCCGCGACTATTACCAGCAGGACGATGGCCACCAGCGGGGCAAACGCGCCCCCTTCGAGGAATAAATGGATGGTAAAGGGCAGGCTCCAGACTGCGGGCAGGACCAGGATAACGATCAACAGGCTGTTGCGGATCACCCTTCTCAAATTCTTTCCGGTCACGTTGTCCGGCGCTCTCCGCCAGGGAGGCATGATGAACCCCATGACCTCTTCGGTCAGCTCCCCCAGGTTGTGCCAGATTGCCAGGACCGCCGGAATGCAGAGCGCCACCACGGCCCCTCCCAGCATCAGGTCCACCAGCCACGGGCTTACCCCCACCAACTGGGATACCTGCTGGACAAAGTCGTGCCCGATGGTGCCGGCCGCGATAAGCACCACTATGATGCCGACATTAAGCATGATTCGCTGTACGGCATGGGTTACATCGTCCGCCAGCCTGGCTCCAAGTATGTGGCTCCGCCTGGTGGAGGTTAGCCAGACAAACACTACATCGGTGAACTGATGGAGCCAGCTGGGAGACACCCTGGAGATAAAGTTAGCCAGGGCCACGGGAGACCGGAAAATGAAGGGATAAATCAGCGCGGTAACGGCCGTTGCCACGGTAAGTGCCGGGCTGAAATAGGCGGAAACCGACCCGTGGTCCACGCCGGTCTTGGCCATGGCCAGCGAGAACTCGCCCAGTTGCGGCATGCCCGTACCCACCTGGAGGGCTGTGCGCCCGTCCTGGCCGGCAAGCAGTGTCCCCATGGTGTCAGCCAGAACCTTGCCCACTATGAAAACGCCGGAAATGATCAGGGCCGGGACCAGGTAGTCCCCGATGTTCACCACGTCCATCAACATGCCCAGCGAAACGAAGAACAGCGCCGCAAACATGTCCCGCAATGGATTCATCAGCCGGCTGATCTGCTCGTGATGCTCCGTGTCCCCCAGGATCATGCCGATCAGGAAGGCTCCCGCGGCGGCGGACAGCCCCAATTGGTGGGCGGCCAGCGCCAGGCCGAAGCACAGGGTAAGGGTTGCTATCAGGACCATCTCTTCCGACTCGAAACGGGCAATGTAGTTCATGAGCCGGGGCGCCAGCAGCGCTCCGATGGTCAGGACCGCCACCGCGAAAATAACCAGCCGCGTCGCCAGTATCCCGATGTCGCCCAGGCTGGCGCCACCCGTTGTAGCCACTCCGGCCAGGATGGTGAGCAGGATTACGGCAACGAAGTCTTCCACCAGGAGAATGCCTACGATCAGCTGACCTCGGACGTGGAACAGGGACCCTGAATCCCGAAGCATTTTTATCAGGATGGCGGAACTGCTGATGGAGAGGGCCGCCCCCAGGAAAATTCGTTCCGTCTGGGTCCAACCCAGCCAGTGGGCCAGCTCATACCCCACCGCGAACATGGTGGCCATTTCCACCACGCCGATGATGACAACCTTCAGGCCCACCTGGCGGATTCGCTGCCACCCGATTTCCAGCCCTATGCCGAACAGCAGCAGCACCAGCCCCAACTCGGCCAACACACGGATGGTTTGCAGGTTCTGCACCGGCCCCTGAATGTTGGCCAGGGGACCGAAGTTAATGGCTGCCAGGGTAAAGGGCCCGATTATGACGCCGGCCAGCAGGTAGCCCAGCACCGGGGGCATATTGATAGCCCGGAACAGCACCAACGCCGTACCGGCCACCGCCATGGTGATGGCAAAGTCGCGGATCAGGCCGATGCTTTCGGCGGAGCCGACTTCGGCCAGTGCAAGCAGGGTTTCGATCCTGTTCCCTCCACTTGGGAAAAAGGTTGATGGATTCTCCGGCGAGCCGAACTGAAAGGTGGCGCCTGAAACAACGCCGGAAGCGCCAATCTCTGGAGAACGAAGGGGAAGAAAGCCGGTTGAAGCCCGCGAAAGTAAACGCCTGTAACAATTCTATCGGTTTTTTACATAAGCTGCATAGTCGTACAGTCCGTAGGTATGGAGAGGTTTGCGACTATCCCGACGAAACGGGTAATATTCTTGACACCATATAAACCACGCTTTACACTCTCATTAATAATTGCCCAGGGAGCGAGAGACGCACGTCAGACGCCTGACTGGTACGAACTCCATAGCTGGACTTCCATCCGGCCAATGGATGCTGAACGGCAGCCCGCAGCCTTCCTTCCCAACCCCGCAGCGGTGGACTGCCAGGCCTGGTGGCTTCTCCTCCCTGATTGCGCAAGCATCACAAATACGAACCGCGGTTCCGGCCGCTGTAAAACTAAGGACACCATGAATCTCCCTTTCCAGATCAGTTGGGGCAAAGTTTGCCTGCTCTTCCTTGTGCTTTGCCTGCTGGTTGTTTCCCTGGCATGCACATCTCCTTCGGATAGCCAGCCAGTCCTTAAAGTGGGTGGAATACCGGACCAGGACACCGCCCGCCTGGCCAGGCGTTACAGCATATTTTCGGACTACCTGCAGAAGGAACTGGGCGTGAATGTTGAATACGTGCCCAGCGCAAATTACGCGGCGGTGGTAACCGCCTTCGGGCAGGGGGAGCTGCAACTGGCCTTCTTCGGAGGACTGACCGGAGTGCAGGCCAGGCAGCAGAATCCCGGGGCCGTGGCCATCGCCCAGCGGGAGAACGATGCCGTCTTCCACTCCAAGTTCATTGCCCGGGCCGACCTGGACCTGGAATCGCTGGAGGATGTGAAGGCGAATGCCGCCGACTACACCATAACCTTCGGCAGCGAAAGCTCCACGTCGGGACACCTGATGCCCCGCCATTTCCTGGTGCAGACGGGAATTGATCCGGACGAAGACTTCCGGACGGCGCCCAGCTATTCCGGCTCCCACGACAATACCTGGCTTCTGGTCCAGTCCGGGTCTTACGATATCGGAGCCCTGAACGAAGAGGTGTGGGACCGGGCCATACGGGAGGGCAAAGCCGACCCGGCCAAGGTAAAGGAGTTCTACACCACTCCCGACTATTATGACTATAACTGGACGGCCCAGGGCAACCTGGACGATGTTTATGGCGATGGCTTTACCTCCAAGGTGCAGGCGGCCCTGTTCAGGTTGAATCCCGAGGAGCATGGCGAGATACTCGAGTTGTTCAGCACCGAAAAGTTCATTGAAACTGACAACTCCAACTACAGCGCCATCGAAGACGTTGCCCGAGAACTGGGCATGATCAGGTGACCATGCCGGCGGCTGGAGTACGTGACTTGCCCAATGGCTACCACAGCACGCCGGGCCTGAAAGACGCGACCGCTCCGCTGGCGGTGGTGGACAACGTTACCAAGACATTCCCACGGGTAACCGCCCTGGACCATGTCGCCCTGACAATCGGCGCCGGCGAACGGGTTGCCCTGGTGGGCCCCAGCGGCAGCGGCAAGACCACCCTGCTGAACCTTCTTTCGGGCATGGCCCAGCCGGACTCCGGAGTCGTGGCCGTAGGGGGTCGCGACCTGTCCCACAACCTGCCCAGGCGGGAACTGTCGTCCCTGGTGGGGATAATCCACCAGCAGCTGGACCTGGTTCCCCAGCTTCCGGTTGTTCACAACGTGCTGGCAGGACGGTTCGGGCACTGGGGCGTGCTCCGGTCCTTTCTCTCCATGCTGTGGCCGCAGGACTACCACCTGGCGGTGGCGGCCCTGCAACAGATGGGCATAGCCGACAAGATCCAGGAGAGGACGGGACATTTATCCGGGGGCGAGCAGCAGAGGGTGGCCATTGCCCGCACCATGGTGCAGTCCCCCCTGCTGGTGCTGGCAGACGAACCCGTCTCCTCGGTGGACCCGGCCCGGGCCCAGGAGATCCTGCAGCTGCTGCTGGCCCTGACGGAGGATACCGGGCGGGCCCTGGTGGCCAGCATGCATACCCCATACCTGGTGAGCCAGTTTTTCAGCCGGGCCATCGGACTGAAGGACGGCCAGGTACACTTTGACATCCCCGCGCCTGAATTGACTCAGGCCATCCAGTCGGACCTTTATGGCCTGGGCCAGGAAGAGTCCATTCCCCACCAAGACTAGATACCGGGTCGGGTTCGATGAGACCGGCGCGTCCCCTGTTGGAGAGTCCTCACTTTCTGAGCCTGCTGCTGCTGGGTGCAGTGGCGTGGAGCTTGACCGGAGTGGCATGGGGGGAGCCGCTGCTGCATACGGGCGGCGGCGATTCGGCCCTGGACATGCTGCTCGCCCTCTTCCCGCCGGACCTGTCCCCCGCCTTCCTGCTGGTCTGCCTGCAGGCGGCCTGGCATACCCTGTCCATTGCCCTGGCCAGCATCACCCTGGCCGTGCTGATCGGCTTTCCCCTGGGGGTTATGGCTTCGGGGGCGCTGGTTTCTCCGGATTCGAGGCTGCGGGCGCCGCTGATGCTGTCGTCGCGCTTTGTCCTGGGGACCGTGCGGTCCATTCACGAACTGGTATGGGCAGTGCTGCTGGTAGCGGCGATCGGGCTGTCTCCACTGGCGGCCATTGTCGCGCTGGGTTTGCCGTACGCAGGCATCCTGGGACGCATCTACGCCGAGTTCCTGGAGGACACGCCGGAGGAGCCATTGACTGCCCTGAGGTCGGCCGGGGCTTCCTCGTGGCAGACGCTGGTCTTCGGGCGCTTGCCCATGTGCACGCCCGACCTGGTCAGCTACACCTTTTACCGGTTTGAGTGCTCCATACGGTCTGCCGCCATCCTCAGCTTTGTGGGGATTCGGGGCATTGGCTACGAAATCCAGCTGTCACTGGGCGACCTGCTGTTCAGCCAGGTCTGGACCCTGCTGCTGGCGCTGCTGGCGATTGTGGCGCTGGTGGACTTCTGGAGCGGCCGGGTGCGCCAGAGCCTGCTGGAGTCATGATAGAGACGCGAGAACCGACCGGTTACCGGCAGAGGCAGAGGCGTAAACTCACCTTCGCGCGGCTGTCCTTCTATACCTTCCTGGCTCTGATAGCGGTCGCCTGGGCGTACATCTTCGTGGAGGGCGACAGCGGTTTCACGCTGCTGCTGGAAGGCCGCACCTGGGACAACGCGGGGAAGTTCCTGACGAGGCTGGCCGGCGCCGGCCAGGACGAACGGCCCGCCTTCCTGCAACCGGAGCAATGGTGGGCCACCGGACGGCTGGCCTACAACACCCTGGCCATGAGCGTGCTGGCCATCGGCATTGCCGGGTTTGGAGCCTTTCTGACCTTCATATTCGCCGCCCGCAACATCAGCTCGGGCAGCCTGGGAGGCACACCGTCGCGACTGGGCGCGGCGGTCTATTACTTCCTGAGGATTCTATACGCCTTTACCAGGGCGGTGCCGGAACTGGTGTGGGCCATGCTGATCGTCTTCTTTCTTTCTCCGGGCATTCTGCCGGGGGCGCTGGCGCTGGGGGTGCACAACCTGGGCATTATGGGCAGGCTGGCGGCCGAGGTGGTGGAGGATATGGACCCGGCGCCGGCGCGGGCCATGAGGGCTTCGGGGGCGGGCATTTTCCAGATATTCCTTTACGCCATCCTGCCTCAGACCCTGCCTCACTTCATTACCTACCTGCTGTACCGGTGGGAGGTGGTGATCAGGACGACGGTGGTGGTGGGGTTTGTCAGCGCGGGCGGGCTGGGCCTGGAAATGAGGCTGAACCTGAGCTTCTTCCACTACGACCAGGTGACGCTGCTCATCCTGTGGTACCTGCTGCTGGTTACCGGTGTGGACTTTCTGAGCGCATGGATGCGAAAGATGGCGCGTTTTGAGTGAGTAAAGCGCGCTCCCTCGGGGCTGACGGCTGGGGCAACGGTGGCGGAACGGGATTGCCCCCATCCAGAACTTTCCCCCAAAGGGGCAAGGAATTAGAGGGTGTCGTCAAATCGGCTCGTCATGCTAGAAAGGGGAGGAATCTTGACTACAGCCGGCGAGGTTCCCGCCTTCGCGGGAACGACGAAATGGTACGCCGGGAAACTTCAATCTTCAATTTCACGACAGCCCCTGGTGTCCCCATCCCGGCCTTCACAGGCAGAGTGAGAGGGATTTCTCAGGCGGCCGACCGGTCAGAACTGGACGGGGTAAACGACCTGGATTACCCGGCCGTCGCGCAGGGCGTCGAAATAGCCGTGGGAACCGGACGGGTTCTGAAGCCAGCGGCGGGAGAAGTAAGCGCAGATGTTGGAGAGCTGGGTGCAAACGGATTCGGCCGCGCCAGTGTAGCAGAAGTTCTCCAGAACTATGGGGGTGGGGATCTCCACCTCGGAGTGGAGGAACCGCGTCATGTAGTCCGGCTCCACCGACTTGCCCGTCTCGGCCACCACGAGAGCATAGTCCTGAATGGGGCCGGTGGCGTCCATGATGTGGTCGGCGGGGACGTCGGCGATGGCGGCTTCGTCCATGTACATATTGAGGGCAAACAGGAACTTGCTGACAATTGCCTCGGATGGCGTGTTCCAGTCGGCCACGGTGGGATTCCCCTCTTCGCGGGCCCGGTCAAGATCGGACTTGTTCACAAAGGTGACGATGACTGGAGCTTCGCGGCGGATCAGGAGGTTAAGGCAGTCCTGGATGAGTTCGGCGCGGCGGGCCGGTGACCAGGAACGGAAGAAGCCGCGACCCTGGTAAAGGTCGGCGGGACGGAGCCTGTCGGGGGTATCGCCGGAGCCGAGGGGAGAACCGAAGTGACGCCGGCACAGGGCATTGAACTCGCCGTTGATGGCAACGTACTGGTTTTCGTGGACCACCAGTCCGGTATAGACCTGGTGCTGCTGGTTGGGGTCGTTGCGGCTGCTGCCCGTATCCCCTGACTCACCGATGTAAACCAGATACATTTTGCCGCCTCCTGCAAGTCTCGGGGTACCTGGGACAGACTATGGGTCAATGGTGGCTGCCGACCATGCACCGTGCCAGCTGGCGATGGCGCCTTGACCGCGCCTGGGGCGATGTCCGTCCGGACGTCACCCCATCGCGGCTTTCATCTTTCAATGGGGACAGGACTCTCGAGATAGTTCCTTAATCTTCGCCGTCTTCTTCTGCGGCGGGGGCTTCCTCACCGCCTTCCGCAGGGGCTTCATCTTCGGCGCCTTCCACGCGGCCAAGGGCCATCCGGCCCGCATCAACCCGGACTACCATGGCTTCCGGGTCGGTCAGCATGGTTACGTTGGAGTCCAGCTCCAGGTCGCCGGCGCGGACGACTGAATTGGTGTCCACCAGGATCGAGAGGTCGATAACCACTTCGTTGGGGATCTCCAGGGGAAGGGCCTCGACATCCAGGTTGTACAGGGCCTGGGCCACGGAGCCACCGGTTTCCCTGGCGGCGGGGGACTCGCCAACCAGGTTGATCGGAACCTGGGCGGTAACCTTCTCGGTGGCCGACACGGCAAGAAAATCCACATGGAGAATCTCGCTGCGTATGGGACTCCACTGGATTTCCCGGGCGAATACCAGCCTTTCGCCGGACTCACCGGAGACGGACAGGTTTATGGGATTGGTGTTGCCAGCCTGGGCCAGTACCCGGAGAAGCTGCCGGTTTTCGCACTGCAGGGAGCGGGGCTCTATGCCCGGGCCGTACATGTGGACCGGTATGGTGCCTTCCCGGCGCAGTTGCTTTACCTTTTTGCCAAGAACTGTCCGGGGTTCCAGTTCCAGCCTGATGGATTCGGTGGTCATTAGTATCAAATCTCCTTGACTGCGAGGCAACCCCTGGGTTGCCCCCTGATGGCCTCCAGGGTTACGCCGTTGGCTGGAAACAGAGGCCAGGCTTGGGGCGTAACCCTCTAATAATAGCACCGACCCTTGAGAAAGGGAAACTTCCGGGTTGCATGTAAGAGTTCAGACTTGGCGTGTTACAAGGCTGGAAAACCCGTCGTACCCGCGCAGGAGGGATCCTGGAATCTGTGCAAGTCGTGGCTTTCGTAGGGGCACATGGCCATGCGCCCCTACGAAGGCGGAGGTATGACGGGAATGTGGGCAGGCAATTCCCTCAACTCTGAACAGTTTCCGTTACTTGCATTCCGGAAGCGTTCCCTTTGCGGGTGTGGGACAGGCAGAACGGTCGAAATGTAACCAGTAGTGTATCGCTATTGAAGTGATGGGTTGGGGAGTAGTCGTCATTCCGGCCTGCGC
>JAPPJA010000125.1 GCA_028874675.1 Chloroflexota bacterium | reverse complement strand
TTCCAGCACTACTTCGCTCTTACTACCCACGACATCTAAAATCTTGCTAACGCCATGCTCTGGATGGGTTACTAGGGTGCCGGGAACCAACTCTCTTGTCTCCATATTATTCAACCTGTTCACAATCAACCATGTTGTGTATGAATTCTAGCATATATCAAATTTGCTACTCTTGTACTTATTGCTCCTTAATACCTGAATCTTTTTGCCTGAATCCTCAGTTGACAACCCCTTTCCCTCTGTGCTAACTTTCACAAACTAAAAGGCTATGATGGAGACGAGTAGGCAGGGCCCGGCGTTTAGCGAGCCTGGAATGGTGAAAGCAGGTACGCCAACCTCGTCGAAAATCCCTCCGGAGCTGCCAGCGGAACTGCGACTGTAGAGCATTCAGTCGCTCAGTAAGCCAGGCCGAGGTTCGTCGCTCGTTATCCGTGACGGGGCATGTTGGTGCCTGCTAAGAGAGGTCCGGTTCGCCGGATAAATAGGGTGGTACCGCGGGAGCATTATATCCCGTCCCTATGGGGGACGGGGTTTTTTATTGTCCCACGGTCGGCCTTCCCGATACCTTTCTCGGCGGCAGAAGGCAAACGTTTTGGAGGCTGCTGTGAGACTTAAAGGATCGGAAATAATCTGTGAAAGCCTGCTCCGCGAGGGTGTTGACGTAATTTTCGGCCACCCCGGCGGAGCAATCTTGCCCTTTTACGATGCTTTATGGGGCTATCCTCAGTTGAGGCACGTACTGGTCCGGCACGAACAATCCGCTTCCCACGCCGCCGACGGGTATTCCCGGGTAACCGGAAAAGTCGGTGTCTGCGTGGCCACTTCCGGGCCGGGCGCCACCAATCTGGTTACCGGTTTGATGGGCGCTAAGGCCGATTCCGTCCCCATGGTTGCCATTACGGGCCAGGTCGCCAGAACGGCCCTGGGTTCTGAGGCTTTCCAGGAGTGTGACATTTGCTCCATAGCGTCGGTTTGCACCAAGCGGACCTACCTGGTAATGTCTGCCGCCGACCTGGCTCCCACCATCAGGGAGGCATTCAAGGTAGCCCAGGAGGGACGTCCAGGTCCGGTGCTCATTGATGTTCCCCGCGACGTGCAATTGGAGCTGGCGGAGTTCGAGTACCCGGAGATTCCCGAATTTGCCAGGGAACCTCTCTCCGACGAAACCCAGGCCTCCCTGGCACGGGCGGCCCAGCTGATTAACGAGGCAGAACGTCCCGTCTTGATCGCCGGCCACGGTGTGCTGGCCTCCCATGCGTGGGAGGAGTTGATGGAGTTGGCCGAAGCCACCGGAATTCCCGTCATCAATACACTGCTGGGACTCAGCAGCTTTCCGCGAAACCATCCCCTGAGCTTGGGCATGCTGGGAATGCACGGTATGTACTGGTCCAACATAGTTGTGGACCAGGCCGATGTCGTTGTGGGTCTGGGAATGCGGTTTGACGACCGGGTGACCGGGCGCGCTTCCACCTTCGCGCCCCATGCCCGCATCATTCACCTGGACATCGAGTCCAGCCAGGTGGGTCGGAACGTGCCTGTGGAGGTCCCCCTGGTAGGAGACGCCAAGGTGGTAATGCGGGCCCTGATTCCCCTGGTGAAGCGAGTTGACCGCCCTCAGTGGATGACCTATATCGAGGAATTGAAGAGAGACCATCCGTCCCTGGCTATTCCCAAGACCGATACCCTGCTGGCACAGCACGTTCTGTCGGAAATGAATGAGCTGATCCAGGAAAACCCGGATACTGTCGTGGTAACCGGCGTCGGGCAACACCAGATGTGGGCGGCCCAGTTCCTGTTCTTCAATGGCTTCAATACCTTCGTGTCCTCCGGCGGCCTGGGAGCGATGGGCTTCGAGCTTCCGGCGGCCATGGGCGCCCAGGTGGGCCAGCCCGGAGCGCCGGTATGGAGCATCGCCGGCGACGGTGGAATCCAGATGACATCCCAGGAACTGGCCACAGTCGCCCAGGAAAATTTGCCGGTGAAGATTGCGCTGATAAACAATGGTTACTTGGGAATGGTGCGCCAGTGGCAGGAGATGTTCTTCGAAAATCACTTGAAGGAAGTACCCATTCCTGGCCCCGAGTTTGTTAAGCTGTCTGAAGCCTACGGAATACCAGCCGTGCGGGTGACACACCAGGAAGACGTGATGCCAGCCCTGCGAAAGGCCCAGGCCCATGAGGGCCCTTATTTGATAGAGTTTGTAGTGGACCATTCAGTCAATCTCTATCCCATGGTGCCGCCGGGAGGGTCGCTGGGAGAGACCATGGAAGACCCCCTGACCTCCGGCGCCAGGACCGGCTAGGCCGGGTCCCGAAGAACCCGAAACCTGGGAATTTCAGACCCCGCAAATGGAGGGGAGTAAGTCTTGGAAGAAGTTACTATTCAGGAGGCATCGCGGCGCTTGAATGTGTCGCAGGACATCATCCGTCGCTACATCCGTGAAGGACGATTGAACGCTCGAAGACGGTCAAGTGAGGAAGGCCGGGCCTGGGTCGTTGAATTGCCGGAAGATGGCTGGCAGGACGACAAGAAGGACCACATAGACAACCTGGCCCGCCAGCTGACACCCTGGTGGTGGCCAAACCCCTACAAGAGGGGTGAAGTCCATTACGTTGACAGCCTGGGAATTGAGGAAGTGGAACCCATTTACCTGTGCGGAATGACGTCGGAAGACTTCTGGCCGGCCGTAGGGCATTCTGTGGAACAACGATGTCCGATCTGCGTCGATGAGGTCAGGCACCGGGGATTGCCGATGGAAACCCGGGAATAGCCGCACGTTAAGTCAAAGAACCGAGGCCTCACCAGGTCCCGCCAAGGGGACAGGGTGAGGCCTCAACCGTTTTCGGAGGAGTGAATTCGCGCCGGGTCAGCTGACCTGGAAAACCCACACCTGGTGCATAACTTCAGGTTCTCCTTTTGGCAGCGGGTGATAGGCGTCGGAGACTTCCACCAGCTTCCACAGCCCGGCAGACTCAAGAGACTCCAACTTGTCCTTGAAGCCGCTTTCCAGGTATGTGTCAGTCCTCAGGCTGAAGACGATATGGCCGCCGGACCTTACCACCCGGACCAGTTCATCGATGGAACTGGCAGGCGCGTGGCCCTGCGTGAAGACGCCCACGATGACCGAGGCATCGAACTGGCCGTCTGAGTAGCCCAGTTCCTCGCCCATAGTCATCTGGTCCAAGCCCTGGTAGATGTTCTTCCTCCGGGCCACTTCCAGCATTCCTTGCGACAGGTCCATCGCCGTCATGTTGCGGAAACCCAGATTGTGAAGGCATTCCCCAACCAGGCCGGTTCCCGCCCCGGCATCAAGGATGGATGCGTCTGCAGCCACGTACTTGGCCAGGAACTCGGAAGTGCGCTGGGGAGAAATCCAGCCGTAGTCACTCTCCAGGTCGGCGTCGTACTCCTCCGCCCACTGGTCATAGCGTTCTTCCAGTTCCTGCTCATTCTGAGAGGAATACACCCACTGGACACGATCATTCTGTGTCATTACTTACCTCGAAGTGCGTCGGCCGCGGAAGACAGGCGCGGACCTATTTCTTGCGGCAGACGAACATTGCCCACCCAAGTTCCTTGTTGTCCACTGCTGCTGCGGTCTCCCTGTAGGCTTCGGCCAGGTAGGCGAACCGCTCCCGGTGCTCTTCGTTGCCCCTGGAAGCGGCGTCGCTGAGCATCAGGTAGCTGGTCTTGAGGTGCAGGGAAATATCCTCGGCCTCCAGTACCTCAAAGCCCGCGTCCTTCAATGCTACCTGGTAGGACTCGAAGGAAAAGTCCGTGTCGAACAACAGGCGCTCGTAAACAAACTTCACAGCCTTTTCGCTGATTTCCGGCTGGGGCTTGATGAGGTCGTCAAAAACGAAAATCCCTCCGGGCTGCAGGACCCGGTACACCTCTTCAAGGACCTTGGTCTTGTCAGGGACGTGGTAGATAGTGGCCTGGCTCCACGCCCGGTCAAATGTTTCGTCCTGCAGGGGCAGGTCGGTGGCGGAACCCTTCTTGAAACTGACCTTCTCCCTTACTCCTTTCGGCTGCTCTTCGAGGGAATCGATGGCGTTGGCAATGCGGACGCCGCTCAAGTCCACCCCGGTTATCTGGCAGCCCACGTCCTTGCAGAGGGCGATGGCGGTAGTGCCGCTGCCGCAACCCACGTCAATGACGTTGGAGTCGGCGTCCAGCTGCCCGCGCCGGGCCATAACCTTGTTCAGGTTGGAGCCGGCCTCAAGGAAGGTCATGTTGGCGCCGTCTTCGAACAAACCCCAGTGAACGCTGCCGTCCTTGTCCCACAGAGCCCGGTAAACGGCATCTTCATGGTCGTAGTATTGTTCGGTTTCTGACTCGTTAAACTGCAATTGCATTTTCGATCTCCGTCAGATAATAGTCGAACTCGTTGTCATCGGTAACCAGGATTGCCTTGGGCCGGACAGGTTCGTCAGTAACCTCAAAGGCCATGATGATGACCTTGTTGCCGGGGTTGGTCAGCTTGGCGGCTGCTCCCTGCACGGAAATGATGCCGCTGCCCCGTTCGCCGGAGATGGCATAGGTCTCAAACCGGGCGCCGTTGTTAACGTCACAAACCAGTACCTTCTCGTACTCCCAGATATCCGACTTGTCCATCAGATTCTGGTCGATAACAATGCTACCAATATAGCTCTCGTCGCAGTTGGTGACCGTCGCCCGGTGAATCTTGGACCTCATGAGTTGTCGCATGTATTTCTCCTCCTTGTTTTTTCCAGTCGATTCCGATTTGGTTGTGAGTTAGAAAGCGCACAAGTCTCTACAGCCGGGGCTCAAAGAGCTACCTGGTAGAGTCGTTCCACACCTTTTGGATACGCTGCGCTGATGTTCTAGCGACTAAGTATCAGCCACACTTGCCCAACAAAGACTCTATGTTGTTCAACGTGGAGGGAGCTAATGCTCGCAGGGGAGTTGGCGGCTCGGTAGAGAGGCTGTGTTGCCGAAGTAGGTGAAAAAACGCCGGGAATTGATATCGTACCTTGACCCGGCACAGAAGTTCTTCTGCCTTTCGGGCTCCGTAGAGTAAGGGATGACCTTACCCTGCCGTGCTAAACTTACACGCATCCTCGGATACCCCCTTATGCTTAGGGTGCGTCGTTAGGGCATAATACTTTCATCCAGTACCATTGTCAAATTATTATCGGGTTATAATCCTCGGTATATGTCGAGCTTCCCGCCTATCTTGCCAGGGCTCTTCAATCAAGTGGACTTTCTCGGAAACAATTGGACTAATGTACTGCGGAATTCGGCATATTTTCACGAATTTCTTTGTGAGGCAGCCTAATGTTTGATTTGCTGATCGACCGGGGCCGCATTGTTGACGGTACCGGGCAGACCTGGTTCAGGGGCAGCGTCGGCATAGAGGGAGATACCGTAACCGTATTGCGGGGCGACACATCAGCGGTGGCAGCGGACCGGGTAATCAAAGCGGACGACAAGATAATCTGCCCCGGCTTCATAGATATGCACTCCCACTCCGACCTGATGCTCCTTACTGACCCGGCCAACGAGGCGAAGCTCAGGCAGGGCGTCACCACCGACGCCCTGGGAATGGACGGCCTTTCTTACGCTCCCACTTCCCCGGCCCGCCTCGAAGAGCTTCTGACGTACCTGGCCGCGATCAATGGCACTCCCCCGCCGGACGTGCGCTGGGGCCGGGTGAGCGAGTTCCTGGACCTGCTGAACGGACGAGTTTCCTGTAACGTGGTCTATTTTGTTCCTCACGCCGCCATACGGGTAGAGGCTATGGGCTGGGCGGACCGCCTTCCCACCGACGACGAAATTGTCAGGATGCAGGAATTGGCCCGGCAGGGAATGCGGGACGGCGCCTTCGGTTTCTCCACCGGGCTGACCTACCCTCCCGGCGCATACAGCGACACTGACGAACTGGTGGCCGTTTGTGAGGCGATCAAGGACCATGGCGGTTTCTACATGACTCACGCCCGCTACAGCCTGGGTGATCGGCTCCTGGACCCCTTCCGCGAAGCCCTGAACGTCGGGCAGCGCAGCGGCGTTCCCGTACATATCTCCCATTACCACAGTCCCGTGGAAGGACTGGGAGTCCGCATGGTGTCGCTGGTGGATGAAGGCAGGGAAGCCGGCATCGACGTAACTTTCGACCAGTATCCCTATCCGGCTGCCAGCACGGTGCTTCATTCGCTACTGCCCTATTGGGTACACGCCGGGGGGCCCAGTCTCCTCTTCCGCCGCATCCACGAGCAGAGTATCCGGGACGAAATTGGCGATACGGTCGAGCCCCAGTGGGGCCTCAGCCTGGACCACTACATCTTCAGCCATATCGGGTCCAAGAAAAACAAGGAATGGGAGGGTCGCTCCCTGGTTGAGTTGGCCGAACACCAGGGCAAGCGCATGGTTGACGCCATCTGCGACCTGCTCATTGAGGAAAACCTGGAAGTCGCCTTCGTTGCCCGCACCGGTAATCCAGAGAACATTCGGAACATTGCAAGGCATCCGGCCCAGATGGTCGGGTCCGACGGCCTGCTGACCGGGGACTACCCCAACCCCCGAACCTACGGCACCTTCCCCTACGTGCTGGGGCAGTTCGTGCGCGAAGAAGGTCTGTTCCCCCTGGAGGAGGGTGTGCGAAAAATGACTTCCTACCCGGCACAGCGCCTGGGGTTGAAGGACCGGGGCATCATTCGGGATGGAATGAAGGCGGACCTCGTGGTGTTCGACCCGGAGCGGGTGGAGGCCAGGGCCACCTTTGAAGACCCCAAGCAGTACCCAGTGGGCATCGACTACGTAATCGTCAATGGGCGCGTTGTCATTGACGATGGCGTGCATACCGGAGCAATGGCGGGCAGGGCCCTGCGCTCCCAGTAGCATTGGAATGGAATTGAAGGCAAAGCAAGGCGCCGGGGAGCGTTCCCCGGCGCTGGTAGTTCTGGACCTGGTCGTTCTGGACGAGGGTAGCAGGCCAGTCTATCGGCCCTTCCAGACCGGGGCCCGCTTCTCGGCAAAGGCCCGTACGCCTTCCTGAGCGTCCTCGGTTTCCAGAATCTCGTTCCGCTTCTGTTGGGCGAAGTCCACTCTCTCCTGCATTCCCATTTCTGAACCCTTGATGGATGCCTCCTTGATGGCGGCCAGGGAGAGCGGGGCGTTGGCGGTGATCATTCGGGCCATCTCTTCGGCCCTGGGCATTACTTCCTCGGGCTGGACCACATAATTGACCAGCATAAGGTCCAGCGCCCTTTGAGCGTCCACGAATTCCCCGGTGAACAGGAACTCAAAGGCGATGTTCCTCGGAACCACCTGGGAGAGCAATGCGGGCCCGCTTACCGAAGATATTCCCCGCTTGGCCTGGGGCCAGCCGAATCTTGCTTCCGTGGAGGCAATTCTGATGTCGCTGCCCAGCGCGATGCCGCATCCCTGGGCCAGGCAGATTCCGTTGATGGCGGAAATGATCGGCTTGTATATCCTGGACTGCTCCACATAAAGGTCCCCCGTGGTTACACCTTCGTTGGCCTGGTCGTTCGCCATCGCCACCAGGTCATGGCCGGTGGAGAAAGCGCGACCCCGCCCCGTTACGATGGCGCAGCGCACTTCCGGGTTGGTTTTCACATCCTGAAATGACTCCCACAGCAGCTGACGCATATTGGGGTCAATGGCGTTCAGCTTTTCAGGTCGGTTCATCGTAATGTAAGCGATGCCTTCCTTGATCTCGTAAATTGCTTCGGGTTCGGTCTGTGTGGTCAAGATATTCTCCTCCTAAGTTGTTGGCGCAGGGGAAAGCAGTCCAGGCATGAACCTGTCCGCTCCCTGCCGTACCCGGTCCTGTTTTTCCTAAATTATCCGAGACCCGGTCGGTTTCGTCCCAATTACTCCGCCTGCTTCCAGGTCATCAATTTCCTCGGCGGCAATCCCAAGCAATTCCCGGTAAATCTGCCGGTTGTGCTGGCCCAGCGTGGGAGACGGCCAGTGGACCTGCCCCGGTGTTTTCGACATGCGCCAGGCGAACCCCTGGTACCACTTGGGACCCACCCGAGGATGGTCCACGTAGTTGAATGTGCCCCGGTCGGTGTAATGCGGGTTCTCCAGCAGATCTGGGCCCCGCAGCACCGGACCCGCCGGGACTCCCTTGCTCTGCAAAAGGCTGGTTACTTCCCACATGTCCTTTTCGGAAACCCATGCTCCAAGGAGCGCGTCCAGTTCCCGCCGGTGCTGGAGCCTGTCCCGGTTGGTAACAAACCGGGGATCCTGAGCCAGTTCCGGCTGTCCCAGGGCCTCCGCCAGGCCGCGCCACTGCTCGTCGTTGGTGACCCCGATAGTTACCCAGCGGTCTTCACCCTTGCAGAGGTAGGCATTCTGGGGCGCGAACCAGGGGGAGTGGTTGCCCATGCGCTGCGGTTCCTCACCGCTGATCTGGTAGGCCACAACCTCGCCGCCGATCAGGGCCACCGCCGACTCCTGCTGGGAAACGTCCACGAACATTCCCTTTCCCGTGCGCCGCCGATAACGCAGCGCGGCCAACAGCACCCCGGCGGCATGGGACCCGGTTATGGGATCGCCGTGGTTTATGCCCGATTTCATTGGCCCGTCGTTAACATAACCCGTCATGTGCGCCATGCCCGAAAGCTGTTCCTGGCCAATGCCGTAGGCGACATAATTCTGCCAGGGACCGCTGTTGCCGAAGGCCGGCATTGAGGCGTAAATCAGGTCCGGCCGAATCTGGCGCAGGGTCTCGTAGTCGTACCCCAGGCGGGTGAGGCTGCCTTGCCGGAAATTTTCTACCACCACGTCGCTGATGGACACCAGTTCCTCGAAAACCCGCCGGCCCTTCTCCTCTGTCAATTCCAGGGTGATACCGTACTTGCTCATGTGCAGGCAGTTGAACCACCCATTACGGTTCCAGGCCTCTTCCCCGGGATCGGAATCAGGGTATGCCGCGATACCCGGGGCGGGAGCTACTGGTCCCCGGTGCGAGTCATAGACCCGCATGGACTCCATCTTGATGACCTCTGCCCCCATGTCGGCCAGCAGCTTTGTGCAGTAGGGGCCAGCCCAGATCCTGGACAGGTCGAGAATGCGAAAGTTTTTCAGGGGTTGTGCCGCGCTCAACTAGATGACTCCTTCGGCAAAAAGACGTTCCACTCCCTGGCTGTCGTAGCCCAGTTCTCCCAGCACGGACAAGTTGTGCTCCGCCAGCAGCGGCGCGCGCCGGTACACCCAGGGTTCAATCTCGTTGGAGTGCGGGCTGATGGGAGGACCGGGATAGCGAAAACGGCCGGCTATGGGGTGGTCCAGCTCAACGAAATAGTCCCGGGCCACCAGTTGCTCCATTTCCAGGATGTCCTGCATTCCGGCTACAAAGGAAAATCCAAGGCCGTGGTCCTGCCCAGCCTTGAAAATATCCACCTTGTCGTGTTCCAGCAGCCAGGGCAGCATCAGGGCGTCCACCTCGTCCGCGTTGAGCAGGCGACCCTGCCGGGAAGCGAACCGGGGATCCGCCAGCTCCTCGCTCTCCATGATCCTGGCCACCTCGGGCCAGTTCTGGTCCGGACCAGCAATAATGCCCACGAAACCGTCCTGGCAGGGGTAAATGCCCCAGGCGGCGCGCCCGTAGCCCCGGTTGCCCACGCGGGTGAACTCCACGCCCGAATAGCTGTACTGCATCAGGGCGTTTTCCAGGACGTTGGTGGCATATTCGGCGATGGCCAGGTCTATATGCTGACCCCCGCCGGTGTCCTCCGCATAGAACAGGGCGGTCATTGTGGCGACAAAGGCGTTCTGCCCGGCGCCCAGCTGCGAAAGGGGCGCCCCTTCTTTCAGGGGAGGCTCCTCGGGCTCGCCCGTAATGTTCATCAACCCGCCGGTGGCATAGAGGTTGATTTCGTCAGCCTTCCAGTCCCGGTAGGGGCCGGTCTGGCCGTAGTTTGAGATCGAGGTCATCACCAGGGCAGGATTGATCCTGCTCAGGGCGTCGTAGCCCAGTCCCAGCCGGTCCATCACTCCCGGCGAGAAATTCTCGACCACAATGTCGGCGTTTTCCACCAGGCTCAGCGCCAACTCTCTGCCCTTTTCCGTTTTGAGGTCCAGGGTAATGCTCTTCTTGGAGGTATTCAGGTAGAGGAACCAGGCTCCGCTTTCACCCGGTTGACGCTCGCTGGCGAATGGAGGAATTCCCCGTATGGGGTCCCCGACGCCCGGCCGCTCAATCTTGATGACTTCCGCGCCCAGGGTGGCCAAGAGCTTGGTGCAGTAGGGGCCGGCGAAATGTTGGGTAAAGTCGATTACCTTTACACCTTCGAGCAATCCGGGCATGGGGCGAGTCTCCTGGTGTGGCCCGCATGGCCTGTGAAAGAACAGGCCGCTTGCAAGGCGGATTCCCCCTAAAACGGGCGAAAATCAGGTTGCATTGTTGCATTGGGTTGCCGGAAATGCAAGGGCGAAGGGTTCTTTCGACAGGGCTATCGAATGAGTGAGTAAATTGTCATTCTGAGCTTGCCGAAGAATCTAAACTCCTCCCTACTAACTGGCTTTCGGACCCGTAGCGAGGCCGTGGGGAAGGATTTCAGGCCCTTCGGCAAGCTCAGGGCGACATAGCTTTACCTTGTGGACATTAAACGGCTGTAGAACGATTCTTTCATTCGACAGCCCTGTCTTTTTCGTAGCTCCCCGGAGCCGACCGATGCCTGGTGCTTCAACTAGTTTGTATTGATGGGTTGGCGCTAAACCGTCGTTCCCGCGCAGGCGGGGACCTCGGTGCAACTTACAAAATCAGGTTCCCACGGGAGCGGCGATAGACAAGCGCCATCCATCATTTCAAAACAGGTGCACCACTGGATGAGTTGTGCTACTCGGGCGCCACTCCAATGTCGCGACAAGATCAGGTGGCCTGGAGCAATTGGCAATCGGCGCAGGGTACTGTCACGCCATCCTTTATGCTATTCTGCCCCCGAGACTAGTTCAGGGATGGACGACAAAGATGGAGCGACCTATTTTTCAACCCGTTGGCACGCCGGTGGAAAGCCTGGATACCCCGGCCCTGGTAGTTGACCTGGATATCATGGAATCCAACATTGACACGCTGCATGACTCTTTCCGCCAGTTGCTGCCGGACGGTGAGACCCCGCAAACGGACGCCTGCGTCAGGCCCCACGTCTCCTGCCACGGCTGTCCCGAAATTGCCCTGCGCCAGGTCTCGGCCGACGAGGGTCTTATAGAAATGGCTCCCAGTTGCACCGGGGGAATCGCCGTTGCCACTCTGGGTGAGGCGGAGGTATTTGCATCGGCGGGTTTCAATGACATCCTCATCACCGGCCGCGTAATTACCGGGCCCAAGATTCGCCGTTTGTTGGCCCTGGCCCGGGACAACTGGGTGTTTCAAGCAGTGGACAACCTCCGGAATGTGCAGAACCTCTCGGACGCCGCCGCTGCTGAAGATGCCATCCTGGGGATTCTGGTCGATATTGATGCCGGTTATGGACACGGTGGGGTGAGTTCTGCCGCCGATGCCCTGACCCTGGCCCAGGCGGTCGAGGACGCCCCCGGTCTCGCGCTGATGGGTCTCATGACTTACGAGGGCCCCTACGCAGCTGCCAGTCAACTCGAGTTGCAGGAAGAGTCGTTGCGCCGACTGCGGGTGGTAAACGATGCCAGGGAACAGATAGAAGGCGCGGGCATCGAAATTACGCTGGTAAGCGCCGGAAGTACCTACAATTATGATGTCGCGGCCAGGATACCCGGCGTTACCGAGGTTATGGCCGGGGTCTATCCCCTGATGGATGGGCAGATGTCCCAATTTCGCCCCGAACTGCAGCCAGCTGCCAGGGTGCTGTCAACGGTCATAAGCCACCCGGTGCCCGGGCGCGCGGTGGTGGATGCCGGTCATAAGACCACCGGGCCGGACTTTGGAGTTGCCGCCCTGCATGACGTCCCCGGCGCCGTGGCCACCCGGTTCAGCGCCGAGCACGGCATCCTGGAGCTGGAAGGGGAAGCTACCGGCGAATTTAACCCCAACGACAAAGTTTGGCTGGTCCCCTACAACCTGTCCCTCTGCGTGAACCAGTTTGATTATTTCCGTGCCGTAAGGGACGGCAAGCTCGTCGGCTACTGGCCCATATCAGCCAGGGGCAGACTGGACTGACCAGGGTCCCGGCCGGGACCATTCAAGATGCGTACAGCCAAGCTGTGGAGGACCAGAAATGCACGATCTATACCGCCCTCAGCCAGGGACGCCCGTAAGTGAGCTGGATACCCCTTGCCTGATCCTGGATATGGACGCCCTGGACCATAACATGGATGTGATGGCCAGCTTCTATGAAGGTCGCCACAGTAAGCTGAGAGGCCACAGCAAGAACCACAAGACTCCGGCCATAGCGTTGCGACAGATACGTCGCGGCGGCACCGTTGGCGGCGTGTGCGCTGCCAAGGTGTCTGAAGCCGAGGTTATGGTGCATGGTGGCGTTCCCAGCGTGTTCGTCACCAGCGAAGTGGTGGACCCCGCCAAGATTGAGCGGCTGTGCACCCTGGCCCGGGAAGCTGAAATCCTGGTGGCCTGCGACACGGAGGCTAACGCCCGAGACATTTCCACCGCGGCCGACAAGCTTGGCGTGAACGTTGGGGTTGTCATTGAGCAGGAGACCGGCCTGGTCCGTTGCGGCGTCCAGGAAGTAGAACCCGGCGTCGCCCTGGCCAGGCTGATTGATTCCCTGCCCGGGCTTTCATTCAAGGGGGTGATGAGCCACCAGATGATGTCTGAGCCCTCCTCGGACCGGGAAGACCGGGTCACCGAGGCCCACAGGCTGATTCAGCCGGTGCTGGACCTGCGAGAGGCGGTTCTCGCCGCCGGCCTGCCGGTAGAAATAATCTCCACGGGCGAGACCTGGAGTTACGACGTGGCGGGCGAAATGCCCGAGGTTACCGAGGTCCAGGGGGGAAGCTACCTGGTGATGGAAACGGGCTACGAGTACATGCCCGACTTCCAGTTTGCCGGCAAGGTGTTAAGCACCATCATCAGCGCCCCGAAGGCCGGCGTTGCCGTGGGTGATGCCGGCGCCCGCGCCGTGGGCGGCCTGAAAGGACTGCCCCGTGTCGAAGGTCGGCCTGGCGTGGAGGCTGTGGATATGGACACCGACCGCACCGTCTTCCAGGTTGCCGAGGGTGTAACCCTGGAGGTGGGTGACCAGGTAGTTCTCTTGCCCGGTCAGCAGGACGCCATGGTCAGCAGGTGGGACCGGTTTGTGGGCATCAGGAACGGGGTAGTCGAGTCGGTGTGGGACATCCAGGCCAGGGGCTGCCACAACTAGGGCCAAGAAAGCGGGATAGACATTGCGGGTCCGGCCCATTTTGGGGGCCGGACCCCATCTCTTTCTTCAGTCGTTGAGGCCAGGCCAGGCCGGCACGGACAGCAACTCCTTAAGCTTGTTCGCACTGCTGTGGGGCCCGGAAAGTACGGGAACCGGGCAAAGCTCCTGCAGCCTGTTCAGCGCCGAAGCCATGGAAAACTGCCCCAGCAATACAGCATCCACTCTTTCGGACAGGTCCAGGACAAGCTCTTCCAGTCGCCGATTGAAGGCTTCCTCACCCTGGGTGCGGTGCAGGGGGATCAGTTCCTCGGCAAAGCAGAGCTCGGTCTCAA
>JAPPJA010000261.1 GCA_028874675.1 Chloroflexota bacterium | reverse complement strand
CCCGTAGGGAATGTCATTGGCAATGGCAACAGCCTCCTCCTCGGTTTCGAAGGGAATGACACACACCACTGGCCCGAAAATCTCCTCCTGGGCTACCTGCATCCTTGGTCGGACGTCCGCCAGCACCGTCGGTTCTATGAAATAACCGTTGGCGTACTGGCTGCCCTCGGGATGCTTGCCGCCGTGCGCCACCCTGGCTCCCTCGTCCCGGGCGCCATTTACGTAATCGAGGATGCGGTCATAAGACGGCTTGGACACGACGGGTCCCATCTGGGTTTCGAATTCGGTGGGGTCGCCTATGCGAATGTCCGCCACTTTTGCCGACAACCGTTCCACGAACTGGTCATATATGGAACGGTGCACCACGGCCCGGGAACCCTGAATGCAGGTCTGGCCGGAGGCGACGAATGACGCGAATGCGCAGCCGTTGACCGCGTCGTCCAGGTTGGCGTCGGGGAATACAATGACAGGCGCCTTACCCCCCAGTTCAGCCTGGAAGGGGATAAGGTTGCGTCCCACCACCTCGCCAACAGCGCGCCCCGTCTCAGTGCCACCTGTCAGGTCCAGTTTACCCAGCCGGCGGTCCGCGGCCAGGGCCTTGCCGGCCGAGGGCCCAAAGCCGTTGACGATGTTCAATACGCCTGGCGGCAGTCCTGCTTCCAGGGCTATATTGCCGATTTCAGTGGGAGTCAAAGGCGCCCACTCGGAAGGCTTCAGCACAACGACGCAACCCGCTGCCAGGGCGGGAGCCAGCTTTTTGGACGCAATCATCAGGGGATGGTTCCAGGGCGTCAACTGGCCAACCACGCCCAGGGGGACGCGAACGGTATAGTTCAGGTGCCCTCGGTCAGTAGGGACGGTTGAACCCTGGATTTTGTCGCAGAAACCCGCGAAATACCGGAAGTAACTGGCCACCACCAGCATCTGGGAAGAGGTCTCGGAAATAGGCCGGCCGTTGGAGATAGACTCCATCAGCCCCAACTCCATCCGCCGCTCCTCCACGATGTCGGCAATACGCCACAGAATCTTGCCCCGATCCGAGTCCGGCATTGTTGACCAGGGGCCATGCTTGAAAGCTCGTTCGCCGCTGGCTATGGCCTCCGCCACGTCCTTCTCGTTGGCATTGGCCATACGGGCCACCGTCTCCCCGGTGGCCGGATTTTCTACCTCGAAATAATCGCCACTGCCAGAAGGTTTCCATTCTCCGTCAATCAACAGGTCATACTGAAGGGTTTTTGTTTGGGTCATTCAGGAGTTCCTCTCGTTGCGGCCCATTGGGCCGCTCTAATGTTGGCCGTTGGTCATCAGCGGGACTGATTGCAGCTGCAGTCGCATTGCGGATTCACGGGCTAGTCATCCCCGACGCCCACAGGTTCCTTAGCCCGCTGCCGAGTAGCCTTCCTGGCTGCTTTTTTCCTGGGCTTGGCTGCAGCTTCATCAACTTTATCCGCTGCGGGTACAGGCGCCGGCTCCACGGGCAGAGGCGCTCTGCCGCCGGCTTCGAGCAGGGGTTTCAAATACCGGCCGGTGTGAGACTCGGGGTGCTGGGCCAGTTGCTCCGGAGTTCCCGTGGCGATGAGCTGGCCGCCCCGGTCCCCGGCGCCCGGTCCCAGGTCAATTATCCAGTCCGCATTCTTGATCAGGTCCAGGTTGTGCTCGATCAGCACAATGGTGTTCCGGTTATCCACCAGGCGGTGCAGCACTCGCAGAAGGGCGGCGCAGTCTTCGAAAGACAGCCCGGTGGTGGGTTCGTCCATCAGGTAGAGCGTCTTGCCCGTGGCCCGCTTGGCCAGTTCGGTGGCCAGCTTTACGCGCTGGGCCTCGCCACCGGAAAGCGTGGTGGCGGGCTGCCCCAATCGAATGTACCCAAGCCCCACATCTCGCAGCGTCTCCAGCTTTGGCCTGATGCGGGGGAAGTTGTAAAAGAACTCCAGGGCCTGTTCCACCGTCATTTCCAGGACGTCGGCGATGCTCTTGTCACGAAGGGTCACTTCCATCGCTTCCCGGTTGTACCGGCGACCGTGACAGATCTCGCACGGCACGGTAACGTCCGGCAGAAACTGCATCTCTATCTGGTTGTAGCCCTCGCCCTGGCAGGCTTCGCAGCGGCCGCCCTTGACGTTGAATGAAAAGCGCCCAGGTTTGTAGCCGCGGACCCTTGCCTCTGGCAGCGACGCAAACAGTTCGCGGATGGGAGTGAACGCCCCGGTATAGGTGGCCGGATTGCTGCGGGGTGTCCGCCCAATGGGAGACTGGTCAATGTTTACGACCTTGTCGATGTTCTCCATACCGGTAACTTCGTCATGGTCCCCGGGGTAATCGCGGGCTTTGTTGATTTCCTGAGCCAGCCGCTTATACAGAATGTCGTAGGTCAGGGTGCTCTTGCCCGAACCCGACACCCCGGTAACGCAGGTCAACATCCCCAGTGGTATTGAAACGTCCACGTCCTTGAGGTTGTTCTCCCTGGCGCCCATAACGTTGATGTACGAGCCGTTGCCGGACCGCCGACTTTCGGGAAGGGGAATTTCCCTGGCCCCGCTGAGGTATTGCCCGGTCAGCGAGCCGCCGTTATCCATAACCTGGTCAATGTTGCCCGTGGCGACTATGTGGCCCCCGTGTTCCCCTGCGCCCGGTCCCAGGTCAACTATAAAATCGGCGGCGCGCATCATCGCTTCATCGTGCTCGACCACGATGACCGTGTTGCCCATGTCCCGGAGGCGGGTCAAGGTGTCTATCAGCCGGTGGTCGTCGTGGGGATGCAGTCCCACTGTAGGTTCGTCGCAAACATACAAAACACCGGTCAGGCCGGAACCAATTTGGGTGGCCAGCCTCACTCGCTGCGCCTCGCCGCCGGAAAGGGTACGGGCTGTGCGGTTCATCGTTACGTAGTCCAGCCCGATGCCGTCAAGGAATCGCAATCTGCCGTCTATTTCTTTGAGGATCTGGTTGGCGATAGATTTGTCTCGACCGGAGAGCACTTCTCCGGGGTGCTTGCCGTCGGCCTCCGGGTCAATGGCGCGAACCCATTCCACGCCCTGGGCGATGTTCATCGCGGTGACGTCCATTATGCTCAGCCCGCACACCTTGACTCCCAGGGCCTCGGGCTTGAGTCGCTGGCCCTTGCACGCCTGGCAGGGCCGGGCAGTCATATACCGCTCAATTTCCTGCCTGGTATGGTCCGAGTCCGTCTCGCGGTAGCGCCGTTCCAGGTTTGGAATCACTCCTTCAAAGCGGGTCTCCCAGCTGTAGGTGCGCCCGTTGTGGGTCCGGTGCCGCACCGTGATCTTCTTGCCCTTGACGCCGTAAAGGATGACTTTCAGATGTTCTTCGTCCAGGTCCTTGATCGGCATCTGGGGGGAGAAGTCATGGGCACGGGCCACCGAATCCATCATGCTCATATACCAGCCCGACGATGCTCCCGTACGGTTCCAGGCCACCACCGCCCCTTCCAGGAGGGACAGGTTTCGGTTTGGAATTACCAGGTTGGGGTCGACTTCGAGCTTGAATCCCAGGCCGGTGCATTGGGGACACGCGCCGTGAGGGCTGTTGAAGCTGAAAGTGCGGGGCTCAATCTCCGGCAGACTGGTACCGCAGCGAACGCAAGCGAACTGTTCGGAAAAGACCAGCTCCTCTTCCTTGCCGCCTTCCTCCCGTGGCTGGCGAAGCACCTGAAGCACACCTTCGCCTTCGCGCAGGGCGGTTTCAACCGACTCTGAAACACGGCTTAGCTCCGTGTCCGGCCTGACAATAATGCGGTCCACCACCAGCTCTATGTAATGCCACTTCTGTTTGTCCAGATTGAGGTTGTCAGTCTCATCCAGCATCAGGATTTCGCCATTCACTCTTATACGAACGAATCCTGCCCTTCGAGCGGCCTCAAACACGTCCTTGTGCTCGCCCTTCTTGCGGCGAATCTTGGGGGCCAGCAGGGTGATGCGGCTCTCTTCCGGCAGGGAGAGAATGGCGTCAACAATCTGTTGAATGGTCTGACGCTCTACCGGGCGGCCGCACTTGGGGCAATGGGGCTTCCCCACCCGGGCAAACAGCAGGCGCAGATAGTCGTAAATTTCAGTAACGGTGCCAACCGTGGAGCGGGGGTTGTGGGAGACGCCTTTCTGGTCAATGGAAATGGCGGGGGAAAGGCCCTCTATGTAGTCCACGTCGGGCTTGTCCATGCGCCCCAGGAACTGGCGGGCGTAGGCGGACAGGGATTCCACATACCGGCGCTGGCCCTCGGCGTAAATTGTATCGAAGGCCAGGGAGCTCTTGCCGGAACCCGAGACACCGGTAATGACCACCAGCTTGTCCCGTGGGATAGTCACTTCAATGTTCTTGAGGTTATGCTCCCGGGCGCCCTTGACGTGGATAAAGTCCTGAGGCATAGGCCAACATCCTGTGGGGAAAAGTCAAAGCTGATTTTAACATTCAGAAATAGCTAATGCACGGAAAGCGATGACCGGTGCAGGCCAATCGCGCTATAGAGTCGGGCTATTGGCGTCACAAATTCGGCAGGCAGGAGTCATGTCGTCCTGAGCCTGACGAAGGATCAAACCTTCAGAGTTCAGCAGGACTGTTATCCACCCCTTCCCTTTCTGCATTGCTCTCGACTGGCAAAAAGCAAACCAACAGAAACGAAGAAGGGCTGTTTCAGGGGAGCGTCCATCAACTCTTCGTGAATTCGAAAACCTGCGGGTTAGGGCCGGGAAAGCGCCTGGCCTGGAGAACTGTTGACCGTGAGGAAGAAGTGCCCAAAAGGTGGGATCAAATGAGATGAAACTGCGGGGAATACGGTTTATCCGCCAGCCCTGGACTGGACAGCCTAATACGGAACACTGAAGACAGGAAGGGCGAAAGAGGTCTCGTTGGGTTGTTGGAGCCTTCCGTCAAACCTGCAAACTACGCGGGCTTTCGCTTCAATTGGTTTTCGGTCGGACGAAGGACAGCCGCAAACTTCGGCCCATTAGCTGGATATGGCCGCCAGTTCCCTTACTTCGGCCTCCTTCTGGCTCTCCTGGGCGTGCCAGGCTTCCAGTCGGCGGTTTCTTACCCGGAATCCTGCCAGTTCCATGTCCTGGTTTGCGAGGAGGACTGTCAAGTCCCGACGCGCTTTCTTGATCTTTCGGATCTCACTGGCGATGGTCCAGGCCGCTATGGCGGGTCCCAGCAACAGGCCCACTCCTGAAATGCCGGCCAGGGTCGCGCGGGCGGCGGTTGAAGCGGCGACGGACCCTCCGGTGGAAGAAGCTCCACCCCCCAGCGTTAGCAGCCGCGGGGCATAGGGGACTATTCTCGCGCCAACCGGCTGGATGACTCGCAACCCTACAGGCTCTACCACCCGCATTATGCTGGCGGAGGTGGTCTTCCAAACTACGCCACTGACTGCGCTGAAGGAGTGACGTCCAACAATTACCCTGGCAGATCCAGTGGACCCCTGGGTAAGGGTGGTCTTTTCCTTGCGCCGGATGACTTTCTTCCACCTGGGCTGGCGGATTTCTTCAACGTTTTCTTCAACCGGCTCGGTTGGTAGGAGGGACGCCGGCTTTTCGGGAGGCTCCAGTCCCAGCTGCCGGCAGAGGTAGTGCTGGCGAAGGTAATGCTCGGTGAGCAAATGACGGTGACGCTCCCTGGCGTTGGCCAGCCTGGCCCTCAAGTCGTTCAGTTCCTTGCGGGACTTGAGCTTGCCGGCCATTTGGGCAGCGGCGGAGCCTACCGTAACGGCAATTGGAATTGCGAGCAGAGGTAGTGGCATCTCACACTATTCCAACTCGATCAGCGCGTCATTGGCGCCCACGGAATCCATGGGTTGAACGTATATATCCTTTACTACGCCATCCTGTGCTGCGCGGATGCTCTGCTCCATTTTCATAGCTTCTACCACGCAAACTTCATCGCCCGCGGCAACCCGGTCACCGGGACGCACGCGAATGGCCAAGACTCGACCCGGCATCGGGGCACGCAGGACTTTGTCTGACGGGTCGAATGCTGGAGGAACGCCGCTCACCCTCGGCAGCGCAGGTGGCGCAATGCGGCTGGGAGGCCGCCTTCCCCTCCTGCTGGGAGGCTGCGGCGATTCAGACAGGGGAGACTCTGACTCAACGTAGTAGGTCTGGCCATCAACGTTTACTTCCACCGGCGAGCGACTGACATCGCCCACCTCTACGGTGAACCACTGGTCTCCAACTCTTAGCCGATAGGTGGGCACGTTCTGGCCTGCTTCCCGGTGTCCTGAATGTCCTGGCAGCCGGGGAACTTCCCGTTCCCCCTTTCCAGGAAGGCCAGTGTAGCGCAACACCCAAGGCATTGCAAAAGCCTTATTCGGTCAGGGATTCACGGGTTTCGGTGGTACAGCAGCGGAAGGAAATTCGCGCTGAAGCTCTAATTCCTTCCGACTCTCTCGGTGCGGGCCAGTTGATTCATGAATGAGTTGGTGCGGATTTCCCGGTCCAGCCAGTACTGCACTGTCCCCGATAGCACTGCTCTGAGTTCCTGGGTCAGGGCCGCATCCAGATTCAGAGTGGGCAATGCCCTGGCATCGCTGCGCGCCAGCAGGCGCATTACCTTAAGGGCCCTGAGTGAGAGGGGACGCAAGCCTGCCCGATCCGGGGTGCAGTCGGGACAGAAGACCCCGCCGCCGTCGATGCTGTAACGATGCCGGTCGGGTTCTATATCCCGGCGGCACTCCACGCAATTCGACAGTTCCGGCATTAGTCCCGAAACGCCCAGCAAGTGCAGCTGGAAATGAAACAGGGGCAGCTCGTACTCAGGTGTCTTGCCAATTGATTCCAGGGTGGACCAGGCCAAATTGTAAAGAGGCTCGTTTGCGCTGGCTTCCGACCCAAAACCATCCACCAGCTCGGACACCTGCATACCTCTGGCAATGGCGGTCAAACTGCTCTTGAGAGGGGTGAAATTTTCCAGCGTTTCCGCCTGGCTGATAACGTCCAGGGTATGGCCCCTCGACAGAGCCATGCGTGTGACAGTAAGGGGTTCCAGGTGTCCCACCAGCTTGGCGCTGGACCGGCGGGCTCCTTTGGCGATTGCCCGCAGCTTGCCTGCCTCTCTGCTAAACAGCGTTACCAGCAGGTCAGCTTCGCCCAGGGACATATTCTTCAGCACCAGCGCTTCGGCGCGGTACATTCGTGGTGGGGGCATAGCGGCGATTCATCCTGGGGGCCGTTTGCGTGGTCAACTGTGAAAGAGAAACAGCGGGCTACTCCAGCGTCTGCCTGCCCTGAAATGCCCGGCTCAGGGTCACTTCGTCTGTGTATTCCAGCGAACCACCAACCGGCAAGCCCCTGGCCAGGTGGGTCACCTTCACGCCTGTCCCGGTCAGGTTCCTGGAAATGTACATGGCCGTGGCCTCCCCCTCCAGGGTGGGATTGGTGGCTATGACCAGTTCCTTTGCCTCTCCGTCGGAAAGGCGGGCGAACAGCTCACGGAGTTTGAGCTGCTCTGGGCCGATACCGTTGAGTGGTGATAGTACTCCATGCAGTACGTGATAGAGGCCCCGGTAGCAATGGGTCCGCTCCAGCGCCAGCACATCCAGGGGCTCTTCTACGACGCAGATTTGTTCCCGGTTGCGCTGGGAATTGGAGCAGACCGAGCAGGGGCTAGAGTCGGTAAGATTCTGGCACTGGCCGCAGAACATTATGCTCTGTTTTACGCCGTTGATTGCGTTGGCCAGATCGAAGGCTTCCTCGTCGGGCAGGCGGATAATGAAGTAGGCCAGGCGTTGAGCGCTCTTGGGGCCGATGCCTGGAAGTTTGTTCAGTTCCTGTACGAGGCGCGCCAGCGATGGGGCGGCCGATGGCAGGTGTTCCAGGGTCATATCAATTCTTCGCGAAGTCGGTGATTCTGTGGAGACGAGAGACTCTCCGACGCAGGCTTGAGCCAGGTCTTGCTTCCCGCCTGTCGATCAGGTCAAGCCAGGGATATTCATTCCACCGGTGATGACGCTCATTTTGCTGGCGGCCAGTTGCTGGGTCTTTTCGGAGGCGTCATTGACGGCGGCGGCTACCAGGTCTTGCAGCAGGTCCAGATCTTCCGCGGCTTCAGGCTCTATCGACACCGACTCCACCACCTGCTTCCCCGTCATAACTACTTTGACCACTCCGCCACCGGCGCTGCCCTCTACGGTCATGGTCTCCAGTTCTTCCTGAATCTTCTGCAACTGGGCCTGCATCCGCTGGGCTTGACGCATCATGTTCCGGTTCATTCGATTGTGTCCTCCACGATTCGGGCTCCCATATTCATTGCGGTCCGCACCAGCGGACTGTGCTGGTTGGGCCGGCTGGATTGGGAAGCCTCGTCGGTCTGCCCCGACAGGGTTATCTTGAAGTCGTACGGCGTCCCGAAGAAACGGGTGACCGCCTCGGTAACCATGCGGCGAGAATTCGGGTCTTCCAGCTCTTCCTGCATTCGCTCCATGTTGGGGCGATGCACAAAGGGTATTAACAGTGTATCACCTTCAAGAGAAATGGTGTTGGGCTTGCAGTCTCGCAGCAGCGCGCCCAGGTTGTATCTCTTCCCAGTGGCGCGGCCCAGGGCTTTAACCGCAGCCTGCCACATCTCAGGTATTCCTTCGTCGCCCGGTCCCGGCGGACTGGCCGGACTACTCGGCGGCGGCTGTGAGGCTGCCGGTCGTACGGGCGCCGGACGAGAGCGCTCGGGTTGGCTGGGAGGACGCTCCCTCCCTTCCGGCCCTGGGCCGGAAGGGGCATTCGCGGCCGGCGGAGCAGTGCCGGGTGAAGACCGCCGGTTTGATTGGGTAGTCGGGGGGCGACTTGCTGGCGCGCCCTGGACCTCCTCTGACGGTGGCGCGATGTCATCACTGCAGATTTCCACTATCGCCAGTTCCAGCGGGAGGGTGGAAGGAGCGTCGTACCGCATGTTTACCTGGCCCCATATTTTCAGGGCCCTCACAATGCGCCAGTGGGGGAGGTTCTTTGCCAGTTCCACCAGTTGGCCGGTAACGTGCTCCGGCAATTCCAGCGCCCCGGCGGCGCCCCATTCCAGCAGCATGGAAGCTCGCAGCAATTCCAAGGTCTGGCGGTGCATCTGCCGCAGGTCAACCCCATCCCATGCGGCCTGGTTGACTGTCTCCAGGGAGGCGGAGGTATTGCCCATCAGCAGATATTTGACCAGGTCCAGCCAGCGGTCTCCGTTGCCCAGGCCCAGCAACTCCTCCAGTTGCACCAGGGTTACTTCGTCCCCAAAGGACACTACCAGTTGTTCCAGCAGATTCTCGGCGTCCCTCAGGCTGCCGGCGGCATACCGCGCCACCAGCCGGAGTGCGTCAGGGGCCACTGAAACGCCCTCGCCTTCCGTGATTTCCGCCAAACGCTGGTAAATGCGCTCCGAGGGCAGCCGCCGAAAATCAAACCGCTGGCACCGGGAGACAATTGTGGGAAGAATTCGGTTGGCTTCCGTTGTGCACAGGATGAAAATGACGTGGGCCGGCGGCTCCTCCAGCGTCTTCAGGAAGGCGTTCGAGGCCTGGTCGGTAAGCATGTGGGCTTCGTCGATGATATAGACCTTGCGCCGTCCTTCCGCGGGAGCGAAGTTCACCTTGTCCCTGATTTCCCGAATGTCCTCAATGCCGCGGTTGCTGGCGGCATCCATTTCAATGGTGTCCATGAACCGTTCTTCATTGAAGGACACGCAGATGGCGCATCGGTTGCACGGGTCGCCTTCTTGCGGATCAAGGCAATTGACCGCCTTGGCAACGATACGCGCTGTGGTGGTCTTGCCCGTTCCCCGCGGCCCGCAAAACAGGTAAGAATGGGACACTCTTCCCTGCCTGATGGCCTGGCGCAGGGTATTGGCCACGTGCTCCTGCCCAACCAGGTCTGCAAAGCAGCCGGGCCGCCACTTCCGGTAATA
Organism: Chloroflexota bacterium; assembly: GCA_028874675.1. GTDB lineage: Bacteria > Chloroflexota > Dehalococcoidia > Lucifugimonadales > UBA3495 > Bin22. The sequence goes on along the minus strand of JAPPJA010000261.1, from coordinate 3,794 downwards.
GACCTGGGAGGTCACGGTGCGTACTCCCCGTCACCAAAGATGCGGGCAAGGGCTCTTCGCTCCAGCGCCTGCATCGCGGCGGTCTCTTCTGGTTCAACGTGGTCGTGTCCAACCAGGTGCAGCGCGCCGTGAGCAATCAGCAGGGCAAGTTCATGCTCCACCGGCTTTCCCTGTGCAACCGCCTGGCGGCATGTTTGCGGGTAGGAAACTATGATCTCGCCCAGAGGGGGGAGTTCGTCAGGGGGCAGCACGAATCCGGGTAAAGTTTCTTCTCCGTCAAGGCCGAGGAAGGCTGCAGGCCCTGCGGAAGGAGCTTCTTCACCTTCCCACTGGCCGGCGTGGGTTGCCGAAAAGGAAAGAACGTCAGTCACCTCGTCCAGCCCCCGGTATTCGCGGTTCAGGTTCCGGACCGTAGCGTCGTCAGTCAAAGCCAGGCTTACCTGTGCAGGCTCGTGCGGGAGGAGCGCTAAGTCCAAAGCTGCCGCAAGAGCGCCTTCCAGCCAGGCCTCCGAGACATCCGGCCGGAACTCTTCTGCCACTGTGATAGAAATCTCCCGTTCGGGCTGAGAAATCAAGGGTGGGACCTGCTCCAGAGAAAGGAACAACGTTGGGGTGGAACCCCATATTAGCACGGCGTCAAAACCGGGCGTCAAGCATAAGGCGGGCTCCCGTATCGTGCTACAATGGCCGAAAAAGCAGCGTTATTGGGAGGTTCCAATACCTATGGCGAGCGGTCACAGTGACGAGGAAACTCCTGATGTTCACGAGCTTGTGCTTCCCGCAGAGGGGGTAGAAGACCTTACCGACCAGCTTACCCACTACATGACCGAGATTGAGCTGGGCGGTCTTACCGACATTATGGGCCAGGTGCTGGACGATTTCCTTGACCAGTGCGGGGGAATGCCTGAGGACCTTTCGGACGCTTCAGCCTTTGAACGCATTACGGGAGGCCAGCTGGCGGTAACCCTCGCCTACCAGGTGGGGCGACTGGAGGGCAGGTCTCCCCAGATCGTGAACCGACTGATTAGGCAGGCCGTAGAGAAGTGGCGGGCCCGCGAGTTGGTCACGTCAGAGGAGATCTCCGACGCAGACCTGCGAAACCCCAAGGAGCTGGTCTATCCCCGCTTGCGCCGCCTCCAGTTCACCGAACCTCCCGGCGGGGAGCATTAGAAGCTGTCGTCAAATTGAAGTCACAAGTCTTCCAATGTCCCTTTTCGTCGTTCCCGCGAAGGCGGGAACCCCGCTGGCCGAAGTCAAGGTTCCTGACTTCACAGAAGTGACGGGGCATTTTGACGACACGCCTTGGAAGCTAATTACGGGCCGACCTTGTTGGATTATCTGCAGAGGTTGTTCGACTGAAATTATTCGCAAAGTTCCCGTCAAGTGTCGCCCAGCTGTTTGATGTCAGGAGGATGAAATGACCACAGCAACTGCAAGCTACGATCTGTTGCTTAAGGGAGGCTCATTGCTCGACCCCGGTCAAGGCATCCATGACCGACGCGATATCGCCTTCCACAACGGTCTGGTGGCCGAGGTGTCGGAAGACATCGCTCCTGAACAGGCCGCTAATGTGGTGGACATTTCCGGCAAGGTTGTAACGCCCGGCCTGATAGACCTGCATGGTCACTTTTACCACGGCGGTACCGGCAGCGCGGTCCACGCCGACCAGAATTGCCTGGCCTCGGGAGTGACCACCGGCGTAGATGCCGGAAGTTCAGGATTCCTGAACCTGGGCGCCATGAGGGATTACGTTTTTCCGGCCCACCGGACTCGCTTGCTGGCATTCCTCCACATTGGAGCTGTAGGACTGGCGGCCAACCGTGTGCTGGGCGGTGGCCTACAGGACCTGCGCATCATAGTTGTTGACCAGACGGCCGATGCGGTAAAGGATAACCCCGGCTTTCTGTTCGGTATCAAGGTGCGAATGGAACTGAATGCGGTGTCCCATTGGGACGCTCCGGAAGCCATGCGCCTGGCCAGGGCGGCCGCGGACCAGTCCGGTGGCAAATTGATGGTCCACGTTAGCGGCACCCCTATTCCCCTGCCGCAGATTCTTGAGTACATGGGGCCCGGGGACATAGTTACTCACGCCTTTAATGGAAACCATGAGGGAATTCTGGATAGAGAAGACCGCATTCGCCCCGAAGTATGGGAGGCCTCGGAAAGAGGCGTCATCATGGACTTGGGCCATGCCGGAATCCATTGCGATGTCCAGGTGGCCCAGGCAGCCATCCAGCAGGGGCTGCCACCGGATACCCTCAGCACCGACATCCACTTGCCCCCGGCTGGTCGTAGGGTTTATTTGATGAACGATTTGATCAGCAAGTTTCATGCCATGGGTATGTCCCTGGAGGATGCCGTGTCAGCCAGCACATCGCGTCCCGCGCAGGTGCTTGGCCTGGATGGTCAGCTGGGGTCGCTGGCTCCCGGGATGTCTGGAGATGCGGCGGTCTATGACCTGCGCGAGGGCCGGTTTGTCTGGCATGACATGGCCCGCAACAAGGTCGAAGGCAAAGTCAGGCTGGACACCTTCCTTACCGTGCGCAACGGGGCAGTAGCCTGGCGTGAAGGCAAGCTGACCGAGATGGGACCTTGCTGACCTCTGAACGCTGGAGGATTGTCCTATCGCTGGCCGCCCTGGTGGCTGTTAGCCTGGCGTGCAGCCAGGCTGATCCTGTGGCGCCGGTCGCCGACTCAACCTCGATTGCTACTCCCACCTCTTCTATAAGCTCAACTGATGCCGGAGACCCCCCTGCTGCCACCAGTAGTCCCACCTCTCCGGCCAGGTCCTCCGGTTCCTCCGCCATCGCCATTGCGGAGCAGTCCGTGGCGGCGACGCAGAAGCCGACAACTCCGCCCGACTCCATTACTTCAATCCCGGCGCGAGCGGAAATCTCCCATGTAACCCCTGTGGCGTCTCCTTCTTCAGACCAGGAGGCGCTGAGCGCCCTTTACCCCGACGGCACGACGCTGATTCAGCTGATCGACCTCCTGGATGAACCCGAGTCCTACTGCGTTGATGTCCGGGGATTTGGCTCCAGTCTGGACACGGAACGTTCCCTGCAGGCTCATACTTGCAAGCCCGGAGCCGACGATGAACTGTTCCTGTTTGATCGCCCTGGGGAAGGACAGATTTCCATGCCGGCCTATGACCTGTGCATGGATTCGGACGGAGAGGCGGTGTATGTGCGCTCCTGCACCGATGCCCAAACCCAGCGCTTCCACCTGGGGGCAGACGGTACGCTGCGTACTGGAGACGGAACGCTGTGCCTCGCAGTGGCCCCCGGCGATGGCGAGCCGGCGGGCGGACAGTCCCACCTGCGCCGGGACCTGCTGCTCGTTAGCTGCACTGCTGGACAGCGGCACCTGGCACGCTGGAAGATGCCTGGCAATAACCCCAGCGCCTTGCCAGCCGCTGCAACTCAGTTAATGCACGATGCCCTGGATTCGGCTCTGGGGGGAGACCAGTGGGACATTGTCAGGATTGGAGACTCGGGGGACCCCGCATATATACCTGTATTGATGGAAATGATGAAGTTCCCCTGGTGGCATATCGAACGCGAGGTGGAACTGGCGCTATTCGAGTCCCTGGACAAGATAGTGGAACAGAACCCAGGCCTTTCCGACGCGGAGTCGATCGCGCAGACCAACGAATGGTCCCGCTGGGTCGTGTGGCTCGGACTTCACCCCGAGATATGGCCACCCCCGGGGTTCTCCGGCTGGAAGGGACGCCTGTTTTCAAAACTGGTGGATCCCAATATGGGGGCTTTCCTCTACGATGGCATGCGGTCAAA
>JAPPJA010000153.1:5778-13693 GCA_028874675.1 Chloroflexota bacterium | reverse complement strand
ACTTGCTGGGCGCGTACGAGGTTTTCTCGCTTATCTATTTTTATAAAATGGGCGGGCCCCGCCGGGAATTGCGCGCGGGGGGGCCGCCACATTATCGATGCCCCCAATTTTGAAGAATTAAACCAACCAGGTTCAGGAGGAAGAACTCTATGGCAGAAAAGGTTACTGTAGGCAGTTACGAGATCACCGCCGTTATCGACATGGTCCCGCCCCCGAGGCCGACCTCCGCGATGTTCCCCGACGTGCCAGACAGCGCATGGAACGATCACCAGGACGTGCTGGAAGACGGTCAGCTGCAGCTCTATTACGGCGTGTTCGTCGTCCGGTCCGACAACCATACGGTGCTGGTGGATACGGGCATGGGGCCGGGCCCACATCCCAGCCGGGGGAACGCGGTAGGCAACCTCTACGAGGAACTGCGGCCGGTAATGCTGCCCCCCAACGTGGACATCCACAACACGAACGTTTCCCCGTCGGACCAGGTGAACTATGTGGTCCATACCCACCTGCACGCCGACCACGTGGGCTGGAACCTCCGATACTCCGGAGGCATGCCGGCGCCCAACTTCCGGCGCGCCCGCTACATCATCCCCAAGGACGACTACGACTACTATACCCAGCCGGAAATCCTGGAACAGAACCCCCACGTGCAGCAGCAGATTATGCCCCTGCGCCGCCTGCGCCTGCAGCAGATTGTAGAAGGGGAATACGAGGTAACCGACGGGATTTCCACCATGCCGGCGGTGGGCCATACCCCGGGCCACCAGGTAGTATTGGTCAACTCGGGGGGCCAAAAGGCCATGCTGGTGGGAGACCTGCTCCACTGCATCGCGCAGGTGACTGAGCCCAGCTGGTGCGCGTCGGTGGACTACGACAAGGCCGCCAGCCACGCCAACCGCGAAATGCTGTTGAACAAGGCCGAAAGCGAGGACTGGATAGTCTGCGCCGGCCACTTTCCCCCGGGAAAGCAGATTGGCAAGGTTGTCACCGAGGGCGGCAAGCGGGTCTGGCAGTCCCTCTAAACAGGTAGAAGCGGCGTCTTTCACCCTGGCCGGGAGCCGGGGGATGAACTACCGCGAGGTTCCCGCCTTCGCGGGAACGACGGCTGAGGGCCGACCCATCAAGGCGACCCAGTTGAACAAGCGTGTTGACCTCTTGTCCTGCTGGCGGGCGCTGAGGAAGCGTTCCACTTCAGGTGGTATCGCGCAGGCAGGGCGGTCGAAATGTGGCAGGAGCGGGTTTGAGGCTCGCCCCTGCCTGCCATAAACCACCTGAAACGCAACGATACCGGTCGCTGAATGCCGCTTGTATAACCCTAGTTCCTTTGCTACAATCGGCCCGTAGTCCGGAGCCACCGGATTGCATGTCGCAGTTGAGTATGGCTTGAAATGTGACAGGAGGAGGAAGCATTATGCCATCGTTTTGGGAGAATTTAAGGTTCGCCGGTGACCGAGGGTTCGACGATATGCACGGCTATCAGGGCCTGGACATGGTTGCCTACATCAGCCATCCGGCCCCCAGCGAGGGCGTCAGCTGGCCGGCCGTCATAGTCATCCAGGAGATTTTTGGAGTAAACGAGCACATACAGAAGGTGTGCGACCGGTTTGCCGCCAACGGCTATGTCGCCATCGCCCCGTCCCTGTTCCACCGCGAACACCCGAACCCCAAGCTTGGCTATACGGCCGACGATATGCAGGCCGGAATCAACTATATGTCCGTTATGCGGGACGAGGAGATAGTAACGGACGTCAACGTCACCCTCAATTACATCCGCAACGAGTACCAGCGCACCACCGGCCAGAAGGTGGGCATCGTCGGCTACTGCGTGGGCGGGCGGATCACCTACCTGGCGGCCACCAGCTGCCCGGGCCTTGAAGCGGCCGTAGCCTACTACCCCGGCCGTGTTTTGGTGCCCTTCGGCGACGACAACCCCGCGCCCATCGACCTGACCGGCAATATCAGCATTCCCCTGATGGGCCAGTTTGGCGACCAGGATGCCAACCCCTCGCCGGCTGACGTAGAGACGATTGAGGCGAGGCTTGATGCCGCAGGCGTCAGTTATGACTTCAAGATGTACGAAGGCGCCGGTCACGGGTTCAACTGCGACGAGCGCGACAGCTACCACGCGGAGGCGGCGGAAGACGCCTGGTCCCGCACCCTGGGCTTCTTCGACCAGCACCTCAAGAGCTAGGCGAAGCTGCAGAGCGAGCCGCGGCGCGCGGCTCTTTATCACGGGCGAAAAACAGGGCCCGGCCTTTGAAAGGCCGGGCCCTGCCGCTTGAGGGGGTCGCACTTGTTTAGAATGGCCTGGCACGGGGTACCCGGCGGACCAGTTTGCCGTCCACTGGGTCCACCATCAAGTTGAAGAATTCCAGGGTCGTAGCTCCCACCAAGTGCTGGTCTTCCGGCCCGAAGATGACGGGACAGTAACGTTCCGGATGTCCTTCCATGCCGAAACGGGCCATCCCAAAGTCATACTCAACCTGGCTGCCGTCGGCCAAAGCATAGCTGAATCGCTCCAATGGTGTGACGTGCAGGGCCCGCAGCATGGAAGCCGGGATCATTGAGTGGACGGCGCCAGTATCAACAGTGGCGGAAACGTAGGTCAATTCTCCAGGTGCAGGGCCACCCACGCCCAGCGGGACTTCAAAAACTCCCACGTCTTTTCCTTTTTCAACATGCTTCTTCGTTGGCTCTTTCATCATGGAACCATTCTATCACGCCCTCGTCACCGCCAGGCCAGCTCCACCTCCGCTATGAGGCCGTACTTTTCGTATAGCCGCTCGGCGATGTTGATGCGGAAACCGTCGTCCTCGGGGAAGGCGTTGCGAATGTGGACCCGCCAGACATCCTGGTCCATGTCGTTAACGTCTGGAACGGCGTCGTCGCACCGGACGCCCGGGTCGTACTCGTAAATCAACTCCGAGGGCGGCCGCTCCAGGTATTCGGCGATGAACACCTGGACGGCGTCAATAATCTCGATGGGGGTATGCTGGTGCACTGGCGGCCCCTGGCACATGGGCTATTGGCGATGGAGGGTGCGAGAAGGGCTGCGACAACCTTTCGGGTTTCATCCTGCCCTTCGTGGACTACGGAAGATTCTAAACGCCGCTGGCGCCGAAGCTTTCCCGGAACCGGTAGAGGGTCATCTCCGGTTCGATGGGGGCCACGGGCATGTATTCGGACTCCTCAATCTTGGCCACGATAAACCAGGGGCCGTCCTGCTCCAGGGCGTCGCAGAAAACCGCCTCCAGGTCCTCCAGGTTATTGACGGTGGCGGTGCGGGGAATGCTGCAGCTCTGGGCCACCTGCTCCAGGTCGGTGCCGAAGGCCGTGTGGCTGGACTGGTGGCCCGTCTGGGCCCACTGTTCGTTGTCCCACACCACTACCACCAGGTTCCTGGGCATTTCGCGACCGATGGTGGCAATGGAGCCCAGGTTCATCAGCAGGGAACCGTCGCCGTCCAGCGAAACCACCTTCTCGTCGGTGGAAACGGCCATACCCAGGGCGATGGACGAGCAGAGGCCCATGTTTCCGTAGGTATAGAAGTTGCGGTCCCGGTGTCCGGCGTGCCACAACTCGTCGGTGGTGGGCCCCAGGTTGCTTACGATGGGAAGGTCGCCGATATGGCGCAGCAGCATTTGGGTGGCTTCGAACCTAAGCAAGTTTGCCTCCGTGCAGCAATTGGGTCATGCAGATGGCCACGGGCTGGCGGTTGGCGTGACACAGCTTAAGCGCGCCATCCACAATCTTCTCCATGTTGTATTCGTCCTCCAGGGTAAAGTGGACCAGGCCAAAGACGTCGAGGATAGGCCTGGTGGCCCTGCCCATGGGGACCTGGGCAATGTTGAACTCCCCGGGGCCGCCGCGCAGGTTCAGAAAAATGGGAATGGGAGTGCGGGCCGGTATGCACAGGCTGGCGATGGCGTTGATGCTGTTGCCGAAGCCGCTGGACTGCATGAACACCGCGGAGTTGCGCCCCGTGGCGTACCCGCCCACCGCCACTCCGATGGCTTCCTCCTCACGGGTGGCGGATACCAGGTGGAAGTAGGGGTCCTCGTCTATGAGGCTGGTCACCCGATCTATGGAAATATCGGGGACATAGGCGACCAGAGAGGTATCCCACTTCTTCAGTGAGTCAACGATGATGTCGTTCCACGGCATGGATGTTTTCTTTCTCCGGGGCCCAGTTTTGTATCTGAAACGGGCAGTCACTAAAGTATCAGCAATGGTTGAGAAAGTCAAAAACCCGAGCCGCCTGCAAGGGTTCAGAGTTGAGGGAATTGCCTGTCCATACACCCGCCATACCCCCGACTTCGTAGAGGCGCATGGCCATGCGCCTCTATCCAACCCACGACTTGCACAGGTTCCGGGTTCCCGCCTGCGCGGGAACGACGGGTTAGCCCCAACCCATCAACTAGTTGAACTACCAGCCCTCCCCCGTCGAGGAGGAGGCGACGATGGAAAGACCCCGACCTTGATTTGGGGCCGTATTGTGGGCTGGGGCCCAATCTGCTATATTGGAAATCCGCTTTGTGGAGGGATCGCATAGTGGTCTAGTGCGGGCGCCTGCTAAGCGCTTATCCTGGGAAACTGGGATCGTGGGTTCGAATCCCACTCCCTCCGCCACAGTCTCAATTCCCCTGGTCTCAATATTCCCGCCTTTCAGCGGGCTTTTTTATTTGTATCCGCTCCCTTTTGGGAAGGGCGGATACGGGGCGGACCGTGACAATTACGTGCAGCCTGGCAGTATTCCCGCCATCGTCGCCGGCTTCCACCGTCACCTGGTAAACGTTGTCGCTGCCCGAGTCGGCGGGACTCTCGTAGTCGGGTGGGCCGCTGAAGGTGAGGACGTCGGTCTCGCTGATGGCGAAGGCGCCGCTGTCAGACCCCGACAGGCCCCGGGTGTCGCTGCCCTCAGGATCGGTGGCGTGGCAGGTGTACAGTGCAGAGGCGCCGTTCTCCTGGCGGCCCGGGTCGCGCTGCCTCCGTCTCCCTTGTTGGTCAGGCTCGCCTGCGACCAAAGGGCCTAGCCGCCCCGAGCCATGCGGTAACCTACCCTCGGTTCGGTGAATATATAGGTCGGATTATCCGGGTCGTCTCCCAACTTCTGTCGGATTCTGCTTACTACTGTACGCATTGGGCGAATGTCTCCGCCATCCGGTTCATTCCACACTTGACTGAGCAGATGTTCGTATGCCAGGACGCGTCCGGCATTGGCCGCCAGTTCGGCCAGTGTCCGATACTCAATGGCGGTAAGCTGGACCGGTTGACCAGACAGTGTTACCTGTCGGTTAGTGAAGTCAATGGTCAAATCACCCAGCACAAACGGAGCCAATGATTCGGCAAATGCTCGCTGACGCAGAGCGGCCCTGACCCTGGCTGCAAGCTCCATCGAGGAGAATGGCTTTACTATGTAATCCGCAGCTCCCAGGTCCAGGGCCCGGGAGATGTTTTCCTCTCTGCCGTATGCGGACAGGAAGATAACAGGAATATCAGACACCTCGGCTATTTCTGACATCAAGGCAATACCGTCGGTGCCTGGAAGAGCGAGGTCTAGCAGGACAAGATGGGGTTCCTCCCTTTCAACTAAAGGAATGACTTCTAGCGGGTCCCCCGTAACGATCGCAGCGCAACCGGCACGCACCAATGTTTCGCGGACATGTCTCAAGACCTGGGGATCATCATCAACGACCAGCACTCGCACTTGCTCCAGTGTCGAGGATTCCGAAAACCGGTCCACTACCATACCAACGGTCGCGCTTGGCGCTTCCGACCCCCCTGCCATGGGCAAGGTGAACGTGAACCTGGCCCCCTGGCCCAGACCGTCACTCTCGGCCCAAATGCGGCCACCATGAGCCTCGACAATCCCCTTGCAGATTGCCAGACCTAAGCCGGTACTTTCATTGCCCGCCAGTTCAGATTCGTCCGCCCAGGTAAATTTTCGGAACAAATGGGGCAACCGCTCGGGAAGCACCCCCCTGCCTTCGTCTGCCACGCAAACTACGACCTGGACGCCTTCCGAGTTTACAGCCAGTTTGATGGGCGAGGATTCCTCCGAATGCCTGGCCGCGTTGGAAAGCAGGTTGGTCAATACCTGTACAATACGCAGCCGGTCAGCCATAACGAAAGGGATGCCCGGCGAAACGTCAATTTCCAGCCTCTGTCTCCTTTGTCCACTCAGGAAGGCGGTCCGGGCATCCTCAATCAGCATCCATATATCGGTTGGTTCAGGGGAAATAGAGAGCGTGCCCATGCCGATGCGGGCCACATCCAGCAGGTCGCTGATCATTGTGCGCATCCGGTCGGCCTGGGTGTCGATGATTCGGTAGAACTGAGCCACCTCTGCCGGATTCAAGGATGCAGAAGCATCGAGTAAGGTTGTTATGGAACCCTTGACGGACGTTAGAGGGGTGCGAAGCTCATGACTCACAATGGCCAGTAACTCAGCCCTCAAACGCTCAAGTTCCTCGAGGGGAGACATGTCCTGGAGGGTAATTACGAAGGATCCAACCTCACCTGTATCCGAGCGAATGGGAGTGGCATTTAATAGGACGGTGATACTGCGCCCTTCGGGAACCCGCATGGAAATCTCCTCCGCCCGGATTGTCTCTCCCAAGCTAAACAACTGGGACAATGGAAATTGCTGAAGGGAGTATTCCGTTCCGTCCCCTCTCCGGACCGTGATCATGTTCAGAAGTTCCTCAGGTAACTGGTCCGGCTGCATGAGTTCGTCAACGATCCTCCGCGCTTCCTGGTTGAATGACACCGGGGCTCCCGTCCTGGCGTCAAACACGGCCACACCAACGGGTGACGTTTCGATGAGAGTATGCAGGTCGGTTCTGGCCCTCTGTTCTTCGCGGAACCTGCGGGCGTTGGAAACCACCAACGCCGCCTGCGCTGCAAACATCATCAGGATTTCTTCGTCTTCCTGGCTGAACTCATCCCCTGGAGCAATCTTGGCGAGGAAGAAGATACCCACGCGTTCCCCGTTGTGCAGCACAGGAGTCGCCATAAAGGGCACTTCCGGCCCAACTGGAATCGGAAGTTGAAGATCCCGCAGGCCCAGAGACTTGATATGCCCCAGCAAGTCGGGAACCCGCAGCGGCTCCAGGAAACTACTAAAGTGTTCAAACAGCCGCCTTCCATCCGGCAAGTCCAGAAATTGTTGACCTTGCTGCTCGGTCATACCCGAGAATAGCAGGTCCCGAATGTTGCCCGACTCATCCATCAGGGTGAGGACGCCGTATTGGGCTCCCGTCAATGAACACGCAGAGTCAAGGACCCCCTGCAATACAGTGTCAAAGTCCAAACTTTCGTTTATGCGGATGCTGGCCTCCGCCAACTTTGAAAGCCTTTTCCGCAGGTTTTCGATATCCTGCTTCGGATCTTCACTCGCATGCATGTTTATTGTTCCTTAAAACAGCTTCTGCCCAAGTTTGCAGGTAGATTATGGATGCATCAAGGTAATGTTACAACTAATTATAGATTTGGTCACTAATGTAACAAAACACTTACAATCATCTTTTAAAATGGGCTGGCGTATATCCCAAGAAAACCATGGAAGATGCCATGGATACAGCGGGTCGCTATGCCCTATAACGTCCGGCATGGCAAGGCGTGCTCCTGCTTCAAGCCTAACCCCGTCTCGTGGCAGGGCAGACGTCTTCGTGTATGGACAACTGTATGGGGAGTGCTGTTAATCCTATTGGGTCTGTATCAATTTGCTGCACTAAATGGTTGATGCTCACGGAGGGAGAATGGCAAATGCAAGACACAAGCGTTTCTGAGGTAGTACTTGAGTCGTTATTGAATTCCATGGACCTCGCCCGTGACCGGGGTCTGGGCCAGGTATTCCTTAAGGCAAGAGACCTTGCTGAACAGTTCGGCTGGGATGAGATGGACAGCACACCCG
>JAPPJA010000153.1:0-5768 GCA_028874675.1 Chloroflexota bacterium | reverse complement strand
CACACCCGCAATCTGCCGAATTCTCGAAAGCCAATGGTTCGAAGAGCAAGCGGGCGTTACCCTGGTTCACCGCGTTGGCATACGCGGAAGGCCAGAAACTGTTTACATGTTCGACGTGGTGGGAAGTTGCCCTGATTAAGGCTCAACGGGCTCATGGCGGCACTTGAGGTGGTGGTGGCAGCAACTGAGCCTGTTTGAACGTACTGCCCTGATGCTGGCCGGCGCCGCCATACTCCTGGCTCTCCTGGCGCTGTGGTGGGCTGGAACGATGAGGGCAGGGACAGGTTGGCCTATTCCTTGACAGACACGGAACCCAACGAATTTTCCGGGTGGTCGCCTGTAGGTGGAGGTAGTGCTGTGGCGGCTTCCAGTCAGACTTCACCAACGGTTCGTCCAAGAGCTTGTACCGACTGTGGAGGCAGGGGAATAATCAGGAACTGGATTGCTTTCGTCATGTCCTGCGCAATGGGCCCGCAGGAGAGGCACGTTCAAGGTCTGGGCATCAGGCGCGCTGGTTTGCGGGGGAGTTCGGTGTGAATCCGAGCTATGTCTATACTCTGCTTGCCGGCCTGATAGTGGCCGCGACCATTGCCATCCTCCGGTTTACCTCTTCTCGCAACTTCGTGGCCAGATCTCTTGGCACTGCTTTGGTTCTCATCGCGACCTTATATCTTCGGGAATGCATGCGGAAATTCTTCGATACCGGGACCCGAAGTTGTTCACCAAGCTAAATGCCCTGGTCCTGGGCGGAATCGTGCTGCAGATAGCTAACATACTTTTCCCCGGTTAGAAGACGTTGAATGCCTGGTAGAAGCCACAAAATATTTCGTGATTCCGTGCCTTACCACGGCACGGTTGCTCCGAGAAAACGACTCAGGAATCGGCGCAGGACACCCAAGCCCGCGGTGTGGGCCAGGATATTGCGTAGGCTAAGGCGAATTGTGAGACGAACCGCCAACCAGTCCCCGCTGACAGGAAATTGAGAGTCCGAACATGGGGCGATCCCTGGATGGATGAAGATTACCAATGCCGGCTAAGTTTAATGCCTATCTTGACCGCTCCGACCAGGTTGCCCGGGTTCACCAGGCTGATAATCCCCTGTGTTCTCTGTCTGCTGCAAACAGGCAAGATCCAAACCAGTTAGGTCCTTTCGATACCCTGGGCGAGGCCTGGGACGCAGCGCTGAACGCGGGGTTTTTGCCGGTGCCCTGTCGCCGCTGTTGGTGGCCAGCGTGAAGAGAGTAAAACCCCTTAAGGCCGTTCTACGGTAGAGCCAACTAAAGGGCTGCGTCCTCAAGGTGAACCACAGAACCAGGGAAATACACATCCACTACGATACCTGCTTTGACTATGTCCATGAGATGCAGGCCGAGTATGAATGGACCAGCGACTGGGGCACGGCGCTGGGACGGCTGATACCGGCACATCACCCCCGTTTCGGGGCACGGGGCAGGCTCTGGCCGTTCTGACCCCACGCCTACCTGGCGGCAGTAAGGCGACGGGCTCTGGAACCGGGAGAAAGGGGGCTGCCACGGCCCCAATGAGGAACTGATTCCCGTGACGGTTTCAGAGGCGCGGCGGTTGCGCGCCCGACTGGTATGGCGGAAAGCCCACCGCCATATTTCACCCTGTACTGGTCATGGTGGAGAAGGCGCCATCAAGCCATAGCCAAACAATGCCACTACAAACGACTTCTGCAAATCTGCTACCGTAGTATCAGGAGGAAGGCTCCTGACATCGATGCGCTAGCTTACATTCTGTTTCAGGAACTTGTCCTCTTCCGCCTGAAAGGCCGCCCGGCCCTTGCCGACGGTCGAATTTACCGAGGTTACCAACGATGCCCGCCAACGCCATCTGGATACTCAGTGTTTTCATCGCCTACTTCGCTGTGCTGATCAGTATTGCCGTCGTCCGGTCCCGGCACATGGACGATATGTCCGACTACGTGCTGGGGGGCCGCAAGATGGGGTTCTTCACCTCGGCCCTGAGCGCGGCATCATCCGCGGCCAGCGGCTGGACCATGCTGGTCTTGCCTGGCCTGGCCTTTGCCGCAGGCATGATGCACCTGTGGACCGTCGCCTCCATAATTTTGGGCCACTGGTTCGCCTGGACCGTGCTGGCGCGGCGAATCCGTCGCTATTCCATGGCGGCGGAGAATTCCTTGACCCTTCCCGAGTTCCTGGAAAAGCGCTTTGGCGATACCAGCGGCGCCCTTCGCACACTTTCGGGCCTGATTGGCATCTACTTCATCACGCTTTACGTCTGTTCCGGCCTCATCGCAGGCGCCAAGCTGCTGGAGGTTGTGTTTGGCCTGGACCAGATGGGACAAGGCCACAATATTGGAGTCATTATTTCCCTGATTGCCGTGGTGTCCTATACCTTTATTGGCGGCTTCCTGGCCGTTTCCCGCACGGACGTCTTTCAGTCCCTGATAATGCTGGCGGGCTTCATCATCATTCCAGTCACTTTGATCCTGACGGTGAGCAACCCCTTCCAGGGCCTGGAGTCCACCGCTCCCGGCTTCTGGAATCCCTTCACCGACAAGGAAAACTCCCAGCTCGGGGTCCTGTTCTTCCTTTCTTCCGTTGGCTGGGGCCTGGGCGCCTTCGGGGCGCATCGCATTATTTCCCGTTTCATGGCCGTCCAGCGCGAAAGCGACATACTTCGCAGCAGGAATGTAGGCGCAGCCTGGGTAGTGCTGATTTTCCTGTTCGCCCTGCTGATGGGCCTGGTCGCCGCCCCGGCCCTGCTGGACCGGGGTATCGTACTGCCCGACGCCGAGAAGCTTTACCTCATAGTGGCCGAGACCTTTTTCCATCCGGTAGTGGCCGGCCTGTTGCTCACCGCGGTCATCGCCGCCGTCATGAGCACCGCCGACTCCCAACTGCTGTTGGCCTCCGCCATAGCTACTGACGACCTGCCTGTTATCCAGAGAATTACCTATTCGATGCGGACTCAGGCTCGGGTCTGGATGGGCCGGGCCATGCTGGTATTGGTAGGCATCATCGCGGCTGCCATCTCCATAGTTTCCCCAGAGTCGGTTTTCGCCTTGGTGTCCCTGGCGTGGGGTGGAATGGGGGCCGCCTTTGGTCCCGCCCTGATCCTCGCGCTGTATTGGCGCCGCTTCAACCGCTGGGGCGCTTTGGCGGCGGTGGCTACCGGCACTATCGTTTCCACCTGGTGGTGGCTGGCTGGCCTGGGTTACGAACGGTACTCCACCGTGGCGGACCTGCTGGGCTTCCACGCGACAGTCGAACACATGGAAGCCCTGGGTGTCTGGAACATAAACCCCGGAGTACCCGGTTTCGTCGCCTCCATCGTTGCCGCCTACATAGTCACCCGGCTGACCGCGCCGCCGCCGGTTGAAGTCGTGGACACATTCGACCAGGTAAATGGGCCGGGATGGAACGAGGGGGAAGTGATGGCCGCGCCAGCGTCGTCGGAGTTATAGCTGTCTATGCGGACAGTGAGCGGCTCTGTCCAATCAACATCACCGCACGTCAATTGCCTGGACGCCGCAGGAATTATTCCCCTTTGTCCCAGGACCCTATAGGCAAAGGGGCCTGGCTTATAGTACCCAAAACAATATTGAACAAGCCCGCTGGTACGGTCCGTTGCAGGGCCGCACACCGGAATTAAAGCGGGCGGTGAAGGGGCGGGGCCAGCCGAACTCCCTTTTCCCTGGCGGGGACGCGCTCAGGTTCGGGGCAATTTCAGGAGATTGCGAGGCTTGCCAGGTAGTCCCTCAGGGCGGCAGCGCACTCCTGGGGCCTTTCCAGCTGGAGGAAGTGGGTGGCCTCGGGGAGGAAGTCGTAGTCCACGCTCAGAATGTCGCTCAAATCCAGGGTGGGCAGGTAGGAGAAAGGCAGCGTCGGGTCGGCGCCGATTACCTTCACCGGGCAGACCAGGGACTCGAAGTCCACGGCCACCCCGTAAACGCTGGCATAACTGAAGATCTGGGCCTCGTAGTCCCTGGGGCAGCGAAGCTCGAATCCCTCTTCGCCATCGCTGGGTCGAAGGGTGGTGAGGGCCATCAGGTCGAAGGCGCCGGGCACCATTCTGCGAAAAGCCGGATGGAGGGGCAAAACCTCGGCAAACTCTTCCCTATGGCGAAACTTGTCGGTGCGGCGGAGGGCGAAGCCTGCGGCCTGTACGGCAGCGGCCTCAAACTCCCGGTGGCTGCGACCGGGCTTGCAGATGGGCGGGTCGAAAAGGACCAGGGCCGAGTAGCGGTCTCCCTGGGTGGGAGAGAGCAGGGTAATGAGGGCCGAGACCGAGTGAAACACGCCGGCCTGCGGCTTCTGCCCCCACTCCCGTTCGATAGCCTCCAGGACCAGGTCATGGTCGGAGACCAGCGTGGGGATGTTGTGTCCATCCATTGAGCTGACCTTGTTCCACCCGTGGTTGCGAAGGTCGTACATCACCAGGTCAAAGGTATCGGAAAGGATGGACCAGAAGGGGTAGTAGAGGTCGATGGCCATGCCGTTGCCGTGGCTCAGCACCAGCCGGGGGCCACCCGGGTTGCCGTGGCGGCGCACCAGGATGACAGTCTCGGCGTCCACCGCCACTTCGAGAACGGAAAGGGGGTCGGGCAATTGCCACTGGAAGTCAGGATGTTCAAACACGCATGGTACCTATGGGGTCGCTGGTCCAGGCTGCCGAGTCTCCGCTTATGATAACCCAGATTCCGCAGGAAGCAATTCCCGCGCCAGGGCGGCCGCAAACTCCTGGTTGCCGATATCGTCCAACTGCCACATCACGCCGGGCATATGCTCAAACTGGAATACGCCGGAGCCTGCCCCCTGACGGAGGGCGGCCGGAACCTGGACCTTGGAGATGTCGGTGGAGAAGCCGGTTCCCAGGGCCTTGATCAACGCCTCCTTGCAGGTCCACAGGCGAAAGAACTGGCGGAGCTGGGCATCCCCTGACATGCGGCTCAGCTCGGCCTGCTCCTCGGGGTCCATAACGGCTTCAATGAGGGACTCCAGGTGACGGGGGTGCGCTATTTCCTCAACATCAATGCCCAGACGTCCGCGGGGCGCACAGGCGATGAGCCCGTGGCTGCCGCTGTGGCTTACGTTGAAACTTGTGGAAGCCGGCTGGCCGTCAACCAGCGCAAAGGGCTTGCCGTACTCGGATTCCTGAAATCCGAGTTGATGGTTGCGGCACCCCAGTTCGGCGCAGAGGAGGGAGCGCAGGGCAGCGCGGCAAAGGACAAAGCAGCGTCGGGGCCCGGAGTAGTACCTCTCCCGCCGGACCAGCTCGACCTCATTCAGCCAGGCCAGGGCCGATGCTTCCCGCGCGGGATGGGGCGCCAGGTCCACGTGGGTAACGGCAACCTCGCCGGCCACGCAAAAAGGACTCCACCAAAGGTGAGCGTCGTCAGCTCCAGGGCCAGTATTACTCGCTGACCGGGCTCTCAACGCCATACCCCTGGGGGAGTCCCTCGGGAAGCTGCGAAAGGACTTGTGGACCTGGCAGGCCTAGCCCTCCAGGCGGGTTATCAGCTCGCCAACAGTGTTGTACTTGGCGCAGTCTTCCGGGGAGAAGGTGACGCCAAACTCATCGGCCACCAGCTTGGCAAAGGCCACGAAGGCAACGGACGAAACGCCCGAGTCCCTCAAGCTGTATTCCGGGTGCAACGGAGTGCCGGCCTCCCGCCCTTCGATTTCCAGATTATCATCTACCAGTTTCCTGATTCTTTCCTCGGTGGTCGCCATGAGAGATTCCTCCAAATGTGATGGGGTTGAAGCAATACCGGATACTTA
>JAPPJA010000246.1 GCA_028874675.1 Chloroflexota bacterium | reverse complement strand
AGCCTATATAGTTCCTCCAGGTCGGGGGGGCCGCCCGGGTCGGGAATGGGGTCAAAGACACTGGGCCTCCTTTCCATGGAAGCTACAACTCTGCCAGTGTCGTCAGACAGTTTGAGACGAAAATATTGGTTGTCGTCGTGCTGGGAAACGGTGGCCAGCAACTCCAGAACGAAAACGTCGTACTCGTTGCTGCGGTAGCCCGGTTTCCACTCTAACTTACCGGCCCTTGACAACCGCAAGAGTTCAGTGCCTATTTCAAATATCCTCGGTTCGCCCATTATTATCCCCTCTACAAGTTCAGGGCAGGTCATTTTCCAACATAACCAGAAGGTCGATTTGGATCTAATTCAATCGGCTATTGAACCGGGAAACCATTTCCGCAGGTAGAACTCCGATTAGGTCTTCCAAGTCGCATTGCCAGTCAACCAAGAAGCCCAAAGTACGATGAATTTCTTGCCGGCTTTCGTCTTTCAAATTGGGATGGCGCCGCTGAACGTCCAGAAACAGCTATTGTATATCTTGACAGAGACTTAATGAAAGGATCTTATCGCCCCTGCGGTTCAGATCAATAAGATGTCTTATCCTACCTCTTAGACGAGTAATGTCGGCGATGCTCAAATCTCTCCGCAACAACTGCTGCGCCGCTTCCGCCGCTTCCCTCGCCGCCCGCGTTTCTCCCCTTAGCCTTACTAAGTGATAGATAGCGAACACCAACGCGACGAGCGATAAGGGCAACCCCACTATGCTGGCGATGCTACCCAGCTCGCTAAGCACTGCGTCGGCCACTCACAAGGAAATTTGGGCCTGACCTCATAGGGACATTCTAGCACGTTAGTGTCATCAAGCAGGCCGATTTCCCCCTAACACCCGCAACGCCGCCGCCCTGACCTCTTCCCGGTCCAGGGTGGCAATCAGTTCCCCATTTTCGTCGGGTTGGAAGGCTGACTCCTGGTGCAGTTCCGATACAAGGGCCGTCACCGTCTCCTTGCGCCGCAGGGCATCCGCCGCCTCGTCATTGGAGCTCTGGGGCAGTGACAGGGCTGCCAGGTGTTCCTCCACCTGGGCGGTCAGCAGTTCTACCTCCACCGCATGCCGCTGTATCTGGCCCACCGACTGCAGGTGCCGGCCCAGGTAGCACCCCCCGAACTGCAGCACGTCGCAGGGGCGACCGTCCTGCTCCATTTGGTACTGGTAGCGGGGTTCCAGCTCGTGGTCGGTCAGGTAGTCCCTCACCTCCTGGTCCTCCGAGTCAGGACTGGCAGGGTCAAATATCAGCTGCACCGTGTACATAAAGAACCCGGCCGGTTCAACCTTGATGAACATGGGAGGCCTCCTGCTACCAGAGACCCTGAGAAGTGGTCTCTGACCTGACGCAAGCTCATTGACTTACGGAGCCCGCACAGGTAAAGTGAAAATGTATCACCTCTGATCGCTTCGGTGGCAGAGCGCGAGGCCGCCTTTCAGGCGGCTTCAGCATTTTAGGGTTCCCTTCTTGAAGACCAACATCTACGTCGATGGTTTCAATTTCTACTACGGTTGCATCAAGGGCACTCCCTATCGCTGGCTTGACTTATCCAGACTCTTCCACTTACTGCTCCCTGCTGACCAGATAAACCGGATCAGGTACTTTACAGCCAAAGTAAATTCGCATCCTCATGACCCTGCTAAGCCACAACGACAGCAAGCTTATCTCAGGGCTCTGGAAACTCTACCCAACCTGTCCGTCCATCTTGGCCATTTCTTGACGAATATCGTCAACATGCCGCTGGCAATTCCGCCCAGTTCCGGGTCAAGAATGGTAAATGTGTTGAAAACTGAAGAAAAGGGTTCGGACGTCAATATCGCTTCCTATTTGTTGGTCGACGCCTTTAACGGAGATTGCGAACAGGCAATCATCGTTTCGAACGACTCGGATCTCAAGACTCCGATAGAGATGGTTCAAACCCTTTTTGGAACAAGGGTGGGTGTCTTTAATCCTCATGAAAAGACCAGTTGGGCTCTACGAAATGTTGCCGACTTCTATCGCCCCATCCGCAAGGGACCACTGAGCGCCAGTCAATTTTCAAACCGGCTGACCGATTCCCGGGGAACCATCACAAAGCCATCATCCTGGTAAACATTGCGCAAATCGCGCTTACGTATCTACATCCCCACCGCCTTGATGATCAACTCCACGTTGGAGGGGTCCGGCTTCAGGGAACCGTCATCGATGCCGTGCATGGTCTCCACAATGGCATCGTGGAAGGGAGTGGCAATGCCCGTCTCCCGTCCCTTGCTGCAGATGAGCCCGTTCATGAAGTCCACTTCCGAGTGGCGTCCCTTGTGCACATCCTGGGCCATGGAGGCCAGCCAGTTCACGCGGCCCCCAGCCTGGCTCATGATGCCGTTCAGCTCCTCAAAGACCTCGCCCTTGTCGGCGTCGGCCCAGGTCTGGGCAGGTATTCCGTTGATGGCCACCACGTTCAAACCCTGGGCCAGGCCCACCTGGGCCCCTTCCTTGGCCAGCTGGATGCGGATGTTGCGGAACCGCGCATCCTGCGCCATGTCCTGGGAACCCAGGGTGGTCATGGCGGAGATGGCGTTGCCCATGCCGTTCTGGCACAGCTTGGCCCACCGCTCGCCCTGCAGGTTGTCGGTGGCGTATGCGGCATCAATGTTATCCAGCTTCTGGGCAATACTCTCGCTGCGAGGGGTGATGACGTTGTGCTGCTCGCCCACCCGGAAAACCACGTGACCGTGATCGCGGCCCGGGGCGCCGCCCCTGATAACGTGCCCGGGCTCCCAGAGGGCCACCTCAATGTGGGAGGCGATGCAACCCATTTCCCTGTCGTGGCCTACAATCTCGCCGATTACCGGGTCGTTCCAGCAGTTCTGCAGGGACACGAAGTAGCCGTCGTCCCTGACATACCGCTTGATGAAGTGGGTAGCCCACTCGGTGTCGTACGACTTCATCGCGATAAAGGCAAAGTCGAAGGGCTCGGTTATGCCCTGGGCATCGGTAAGGTGCATGGCTTTGACCGGCACCGTGAAGTCGCCCTGGCTGCCGCTGGCCCGCAGACCCTGTTCCCGCATGGTCTCCACGTGCTCCGGCCACATGTCAATGAAGGTGACGTCTTCACCGGCCTGGGTCAGAAAGGCCCCCACGTAGCTGCCCAGCGCCCCGGCTCCCATGATCGCAATCTTTTCCGCCATGATTCTTAACTCCTCTAAAGTGAACCTGAGGCCGGGTCAAGCCCGGCCTCAGTAGCATACCACACGGCAAAGTCAGTCCACGACTGAAGGTCAAAGCTTGACCAGGTGGGCATCCGATATATGGGGGAGGGCCTTGATTTCTTCCAGCACGTGAGTGGGCATGGGGTCATCCAGCCCCAGCACCATCATCGCCTGGCCCCGCAGGTTCAGACGCCCCACCTCCATGAAGCTGATGTTTATGTTGTGCCGACCGGCGATGGTCCCCACCGCGCCGATGGAGCCGGGCTGGTCCCGGTTGTCCACAAACAGCATGTAGGGAGCGCTTGGCGGCAGGTCCAGCCAGTAGTCGTTCACTTTGACAACGTGGGGTTCGTTGCGCAGTGACGTTCCCGCCAGGGTGAACTCACCGCTGCTGGTGGTCAGGGTAACCGTCAGCAGACTGGTGTACTCCGGAGCCTCGGAGTACTTGTGCTCGGTTACGCTCAACCCACGCTGCTGGGCCAGCACCGGCGCGTTGATCAGGTTTACCTGCTCGGACGTCACGGGGGTAAGCACTCCCGCCAGTACCGCCGACTTGAGCATTATGGTGTCGTGCTGGGCAATTTCCCCCTCGTAGGAAATATTCACGCCGACAAACTGGTTCTGGGCCAGGTGCGTCAATAGCTTCCCCAGCAATGTCCCCACGGGAATGAAGGGTGACAATAACTCGTGGGACTCCGAAGCCATGAAGGGCGCGTTGACCGTGTTCCGGGCGGGCTTTCCCTCCAGTACCGCCAGCACCTGCTCGGCGGCCTCTATCGCAACCTCGCGCTGGGCCTCGCGGGTGGATGCTCCCAGGTGGGGAGTTGCCATTACCCTGGGATGCGACACCAGGTCCCGGTTTTGCGGCGGTTCCTGCACAAACACGTCCAGAGCGGCCCCTGCCAGGTGGTCTGCATTCAGGGCTTCCAGCAGCGCATCTTCTTCGATCAACTCCCCCCGCGCCACGTTGATCAGGTGCGCGCCAGGCTTCATCAAGCCCAGTTCCCGCGCCCCGATCAGGTTGGCGGTGGATGGAGTAAGGGGAGTGTGCAGCGTAACAAAGTCGGCCCTGGCCAGGAGTTCATCCAGGGGCAGCAGTTCCGCCCCCAGGCGGCGGGCATAGTCGGCGCCCACAAAGGGATCGTACCCCAGTAGGTGCATCCCGAAGCTGGCCGCCCGGCGGGCCACTTCCGAACCTACCCGCCCCAGGCCGACAACGCCCAGGTATTTGTTGCGGACCTCGATGCCCATAAAGGCGCTCCGCCGCCACTCTCCCTGCTTCAGCGACTGGTACGCCTGGGGAATGTTGCGCGCCAATGCCAGCATCAACGCCAGTGAGTGCTCCGCGGCCGCCACCGTATTGCCGATGGGAGCGTTTACTACGGCGATGCCGGCGCTGGTTGCCGCGTTGAGGTCAATGTTGTCCACGCCGATTCCGGCTCGGGCGATTACCTTGAGGTTCTGCCCCGCCTCAATCACGCTGGGAGTTACCTTGGTTTCGCTGCGAACAACCAGGGCGTCATAACTTTCGATGGAATTGACCAGTTCCTCGGGCTTGAGCCCGGTCTTAACCTTTACTTCTGCCCTGGAATTGAGCAGTTCAACCCCTTCCTGGGCTATGGGATCAGATACTAGAACTTTCGGCATATAAACGAACCTGTCCTTACCAATTGAGATTACTTAATGATACACCAACCGGGCTGGTCTGGGAGGAAAGAGGAATCATTACCGGCAGAATGAAGAAGTGCGGAAGCAAAAAACAACACTTTTCGAAACAGGACCCTTCAGGCCGCGGCCTGCGCCCTGGGACGAGAACGTCCGGGCAAGTATTAGCCCTGTGGTCGGACAGAACCCAGGCGCAACGGCTTTGGCCCGTAGAGGTCGCTTATCGGTTAGAACTCTATTCCGGCCGCGGCGGCCACGGTGGGAACATCCTTGTCCCCCCGGCCGCTCAAGCACATGAGGATGATCTTGTCCTGCGGCAGGCTGCTGGCCAGTTCGGAGACGTGATACACGGCATGGGAGGGTTCCAGGGCGGGAATGATTCCCTCGGTACGGGAGAGCAGGTGAAAGCCCTCCAGGGCCTGGCTGTCGGTAACCGAGGTGTACTTCGCCCGGTGGGCATCCTTCAGGTAGCTGTGCTCCGGTCCCACACCGGGGTAGTCCAGCCCCGCCGAAATGCTGTGGGTCTCTTGCACCTGCCCGTGGGGGTCCTGCAGCAGATAGGACATTGAACCGTGCAATACCCCCGGCCGGCCGGCGCTGAGGGTAGCGGAATGGTGGTCGGTTTCGACTCCCTCGCCTCCGGCCTCGACGCCAATCAGGGATACTTCTTCGTCGCCGATGAATTCGTAGAAGGCGCCGATGGCATTGCTGCCGCCGCCGACACAGGCTACCACGTAGTCGGGCAGCCTGCCCTCGGCCTCCAGCAACTGGGCCCTGGCCTCGCGGCTGATGACCGACTGGAAGTCCCGCACCAGCATGGGATAGGGGTGCGGGCCCACGGCGCTGCCAATGAGGTAATGGGTGGTCCCAACGTTGGTAACCCAGTCCCGTATGGCCTCATTGATGGCGTCTTTCAGGGTGCGTGTCCCCGACTCCACGGAGATTACTTCTGCCTCCAGCAGGCGCATACGGAAAACGTTCAGGGCCTGGCGGCGTATGTCCTCGGCTCCCATGTAAACCACGCACTGAAGCCCCAGCATGGCGCACACTGTGGCAGTAGCTACCCCGTGCTGGCCGGCGCCGGTTTCGGCGATGATGCGCTCCTTGCCCATGTGCTTCGCCAGCAGGGCCTGACCCAGGGCGTTGTTAATCTTGTGGGCCCCCGTGTGGGCCAGGTCTTCCCGTTTAAGGTAGATTCGCGCGCCGCCGCAGTGGCGGGTCAGGTTTTCGGCAAAGTACAGGGCAGTAGGCCGCCCCGCGTAGTGGTGCAGCAGGGACGACAGGCCTTTCTGAAACTCCTCAGACTGCTTCGCTTCAGCGTAGGCCTCTTCCAGTTCTTCCAGGGCCGCCATCAGGGTGGCGGGCACGAATTTGCCGCCAAACTCGCCGAACCTGCCACGTCCATCGGGCCATACCGTTGATTCAAAAGCGGTCACGGTCATTTACCTCTTTCATTTGCAGGGATGTACCGGTGCATGGATGTACCGGAGGACAGGATGGGACTGTATTTGCGCCGAATGGCACGGTTCGCCAGCGGCCGCTAGGCAAGACCGCATAGCCCGATTCGTCTGGCGCGCCGGACTTTTCATTGCTTGCCGGAAGCCCTGGCATTCCGGATGAATGCCCGGATCTTGTCCTCGTCCTTCTGACCGTCAGTTTCCACGCCGGTGGAAACGTCCACTCCCCAGGGCTTCACCTGCGCCACGGCCTGGGCCACGTTGTCCGGCGTCAGGCCTCCCGCCAGCAGGAACTGGTAGCCCTGGCGGGAAAGCTCGGCGGCAACCTGCCAGTCAAAGCTCTGGCCGGTCCCGCCCTGCAGGCCTTCCACCAGCCGGTCCAGGGTTACCCGGCATTCGCTCTCCAGGTAGGGAGCAATACGCGCCTGCATTCCACCACCGCCGCGCACGGTCTCAACCGTCTCCGACGCTGGGATATGCACGACCTTGATCACCTCAGCACCCGTCCGGCCTGTGACCTGCCGGCAGTAGTCCGGCGATTCCTGGCCGCACAGCTGGACCATATCCAGGTTGCAGTCGGAAATTATCTCAACCACGTCCTCCAGGGGCTGGTCAGCGAAAAGCCCGACAGCCCTGGGAGGCTGGGGGACCAGGGTACGCAATTCACTGAGTATTTGCGCCGCCGCCGGCCCCTCCAGCCGCCGCCGTCGCTCCGGCACAAATACCAGGCCAATGAAGTCCGCCCCGGCCTCGGACGCCACCAAGGCGTCCTCGGTACATTGGATTCCACAAATCTTGGTGTGGATCATGAACGGCTCGCGGCGGGAATAGGCGCGGCCAGTTCCCGCACCTTGGCTGCGGTATCCGGCGCGGTCACCAGGGCTTCTCCCACCAGTACGGCATTAACGCCCAGACTTCCCAGTTGCTGCAGGTGTTCCGGGGCAAAAATGCCACTCTCGCTTACAATTACTTTGTCCCCCGGAATGAGGGGAGCCAGCTCCCGGGTTGTAGCCAGGTCGGTCTTGAAGGTCCGCAAGTCCCGGTTATTGATGCCAATAATTTCAGCGCCGGCGTCCAGGGCCGTTTGCAATTCCCCCTCGTCGTGAACTTCGACCAGCGCATCCATACCCAGGTCGCGTCCCAGGCCCAGCAGTTCAGTCAGCTGGGCCCTGGAGAGGATGGCAACAATCAGCAGGTAGGTGTCCGCCCCCATGGCCCTGGCCTCGTAAACCTGGTAGGGGTCAAAGATAAAATCCTTGCGCAGGACCGGCGCCCCGCCGGAACTGCCAGTCTCCTTGATGCTGGAGAGATGGGCCGGTTCGCCCTGGAAGCGGGGATCGGTAAGCACCGAAATGGCCGATGCCCCGTTTCCGGAGTAGGTACGGGCCAGCTCGATGGGGTCAAAGTCGGGACAGAGGAGCCCCCGGGAAGGAGAAGCCTTCTTGACCTCGGCTATCAGCCGCACCGTGCCACCCCGCAAAGCGTTGGCCAGGCCAAGCGGGCCCGGGCGGCGCGCGATTCTTTCCTGCTGGACCGCCACCGAGGCAGATGCCCTGACCAGGGCCAGTTCTTCCCGCTTGGCGGCAACTATTTCGTCGAGAATGTCAGGCATTCAGGAAAAGGAGACCTCCTTGTTGCTGACCTTGCCGGCAACCGGGTGCAGAATAAACCCCTTGCCACCTGCATTTCCGGCGACACGGGTTTGCCTTCCTCATTCAATGGGCTGCTGACCCTATCCCTCCACTACGCCAAGTACAATGGCATTGAACAGGAGGGTGTAGCCACAGTTTTCGCAGGACAGCACAATCATCGGGTAGGACGGCCCGGTGTTCGGAATCCACTCTGACTTGGAGTTCATCTGTTTCATTTCGCCTACTACTTCGCCCATGAACCACCCGCTGTTGCCGCAGATGGCACATTCCTTCTGTCCCACCCAGTTTTCTTCGATCCACCTCAGGGCTTTTTCCAGTTGAGCTCTTGCAGCTGTTGCCATGAGTGTACCCCTCCCCCTGCCCATAGTTTTGGAGACTCAAACTGTTAACCGGCGTCCTGGCTTACCTCCACCAAAGCATCCACTCTTGCCAGGGCGCCGCCGTTGTCGATCGCTTCAGCGGCCATGGCGATTCCCGAACGCAGGTCGCTGACCTTGTCAGCGGCTACCAGGGCAGCCCCGCTGTTCAGCAGGACGGCATCGCGTATCGGACCATTCTCACCCCGGAACAGGCGACGCATGGTTTCCGCGTTTTCCTGGGCGGTTCCGCCGTGGAGATCATCGGTATCGGCGGAGGGCAGACCCGTATCCGCTACCTCGATAGTCCAGCTGCTCACCTGGCCACCCTTGACCTCCCAGACACTGGAGGGTCCGGCCAGGGTAATCTCGTCCAGGCCGTCGGCGCCGTGTACCACCAGGGCGTGCTGTACGTCCAGCAGCCTGAGGGCCTCGGCCATCAGGCCTCCAAGCTGCTCGTAGGCCACGCCCAGCAGCATGCACTGGGCGCTGGCTGGGTTGGTAAGCGGCCCAAGAATGTTGAAAACGGTGCGGATGCCGATTTCCCGCCGCACTGGTCCGGCGTACCGCATGGAGGGGTGGAAGGCCGGGGCAAACATAAACCCCATACCTGTCTGTTCCACGCACTGGGCCACGCCCTCCGGACTGAGCTCCACCCTGACTCCCAGGGCTTCCAGGACATCGGCCGCCCCGCAGGAACTGGAAGCGGCGCGGTTGCCGTGCTTGGCCACCCGGGCTCCGCAGGCGGCGGCGACAAAGGCCGCGGCCGTTGATATGTTGAAGGTGTTCTTGCCGTCCCCGCCGGTGCCCACCACATCCAGCAACGGCCCCACGGTCTCGACCCGCAGGGCCTTGTCGCGCATAACGGAAGCCATGCCTGCTATTTCTTCCGTGGACTCACCCTTGAGCCTCAGTCCGGTAAGGAACGCCCCCAACTGGGCGGGAGTCGCTTCCCCCTCCATTATTTCCTGCATGACTTCGGTAGCCTGCTCCCTGGTGAGAGAGTGGCCGGACACTACTATGTCAATAGCTTCCCTGATCATCGGGAAAGCTCCTCCTGTGTTCGCCCTGTTCTACTGGCCCTTTATTATGGATTGGTTGGGTTGCCGTGTAAACCGGGCCCCTCCTCGCATCTCGGGTCTTTCGATTATCCTCTCCCCTTCGACGGGGGAGGGTGGGGGTGGGGGTGAAATTTTGCGGGAGGCCCCGAGGTCCAATATTCCAGCCCGACAGTTCTGTTGAGCAGCCGGGCTACGCGGGGCCGTTGCCCAGACCCCTCAACAACCTCAGAGGCCGTTCACGAGCTATCATTCCTGCTCCCCAATATCCCTTGGCAACCGGCTCTAGCGCTGAGGCCAGGCGGGTTCGTGGTAGCCCAGGGGAACCGAGGGCCGGGCCCAGTACGGCCGGGTTTCCGACAGTTCCAGGGTTGGCGCCAAATGTGTCAGGGTCCCGCTGGGAACTTCGCTGACTGTGGACCAGTCTCCGATCTCCTCCGGAGTCACGTCCGTCGGTATGTCGGACAGTTCGTCCTCCGGCACCTGGCCTTGTCCCACCAGCCAGCGGCCGGTCTGGGCCAGGGAGAGACGCACCAGCCAGCTTCCGCCCTCGGTGGCTCGGCGGGCCAGGGCCGTCAGCGCGCCATAGGCCATCAGGTACCCCGTAAGGTAGTCAATGGCCGACACCGGGTAGAACTGGGGACCGGGCTCGGCCCCGGGGAACATCTCCCCCTGGCGGTGGGTTATGCCGCTGACCGTCTGGATTACCGTATCAAAGCCCCGCCGCTCGGCCCAGGGCCCCACCCGACCGAAGGCGCACAGGGATACATAGACAATGCCGGGCCGAATCTCGGCCAGTTCCTGCGGGGACAGGCCGCGCTGGGCCAGGGTGTTGGGTCGGTACCCCTGGGAGAATACGTCCGCCTCCCGGACCAGGTCCCGCAATGTCTCCATATCCTGGCCCTGGCGCAGGTCCAGGTGGGCCGAGAGCTTGCCGTGCCCAGTGTCGTATTCCTGACCCTCGTTAAAGGGCAGATGAGGGCCGGAAATCTTCATAACGTCTGCGCCGTGCTCGGCCAGGGTACGGGCGCAGGTGGGGCCGGCCAGGACCCTGGTCAGGTCCAGTGTGCGAATGCCGGATAGAGGCCGGTCGCCTTCGGGCAAAGGCTGGGGTGGCGCGTCCCCAATCCTGTCAATCTCCAGCAGGGGTAGCGACGCCACCGCCGCCGATTGAGGATGCTGCGCCCACTCTTGCATAGTGCGGACCATTCCCCCGGCTCCCCGCGCGGCGATGATGGCCTCCTCCAGTTCCCGGGCGTCCCATTGGGCAACGGCCCGCCGGACGGCCTCCTTATCCTCCTCCACGCCCAGCACATTGAGGGCGGCCTCCCGGTGGTTGGGGAAGTTGCAGTGCAGGTAGCTCCACCGCCCGTTCTTCGCTGGATAAACCCCCATTACGGCGTTGCGTTCTCCCGCCGCCGGCTGGCCGTTCAGGGTCATGTACCGGCTGCTGCGCAGAGAGGCAGTCGCCCGCCGGGCATTAACCCCCACGTCCTGGCGGTTGCCGGTACGCAGCTCCCATAAGTCAGATACGGCCAGGCCCACGGCTGCCAGGCTGGCCGCCGCCGCGGACCCAATCCGGAAGGGCGTGGGAAGAATGGGGTCCATTCCCCCGCCGAACTCGACCTCTCCCAACCTCTCCGGGTCCAGGTAGGGGATAGCATTGAGGGCATATCGGGTGTAATCAGTCATACTAACGCGGCTCCTTGGTCAGGCTGGATTTAAAGCTGTCCCTGGCGCCCATAATACAGGATACGACCCCCGCTGCAATCCCGCAGCCCCCGGAGGCACACCGCAAGGCCGCCATTTCACGCTTGCCTAGAGAATTGTGCCAGTTTCAAGGTATAACCTATAATTGGTTACACAGCCAAGTTGCGGTAGCAGGAAGGGCTCGGGGAAATGCAGGGTAACAACCGCAGCTGCAGGAATGATTGATGGACTTGACCTTCGAACGAGGGAATGCCCAGCGTCCCAAAGGCCACGCCCTGGTTTACTTTCGCGTGGACACGGAGCCGGACAAGCTCTACGCCAGTTACATCGTGGTGCTGCCGGTGAAGGCGGACTTTGGCAAATACGTCCCGCCTTTCCTGGCCTCCCACCTCGGCAATATGCCACTGAACGACTTTTCCGCCTTTGCCATGCCGCCGGTGCCCGAGGAAATTAGCGGGCACAGCGAACTGGAAAGGCTCAGCGAACTTCGCGACGACGACCTCGTTTTCGCCAGCAGCATGTTCTCCTTCGACCTGCCCCGGATGATGGAAGGCATCACCGATGCGGTGCAGTCCTACTCTGATCTCTGTTCCGAGTACTTTGAGCGGCAGGGTCTGGCCAGCGCCGCTCCCCCGGAAGCGCTGGATTCCGCAGAGCCGGCCGCCGTCGCTGAGGCTCAGGCCGAGGATGATAACTCCTACTCGGTCAATGAAGTGCTGCTCAGCCTGATGAGTGAAAGGGACAAGCTGGCGGAACTGTCCCGGCTGCTGGGAAAGCTGCAGTTCGCCCAGGAAGGCAGGGACGACAACATGACCGGAGAGGTTACCGACGAAATCACCGCCCTGTCCCGCCACCTTCCCGAAGAGTTCCAGGTGCTGAACCTGCTGGCCGCGGCGAGCGAGGCGACTTCCCAGGGTTCCCGCCTGGCCCAGCTTTACCTGGACCGCTGCTTCCGTCTCTCCGACGGCGACACGGCCAGCGCCCAAACCCTGGAAAATCAGATCCAGGACCTGAGGGAAGGAAGTTAGGAGCGTCTTCCCCAAAACTCGTCCCGACGGCCCCTCATCAGGCAGCGAGTCAGCAGGCCCAGCGGTGCGATTCAGGAGTTTTGCACAGGTAGAGGCGGGATTCAAACCCGCCTCAGCTGCATTTCGACCGTTCTGACGACGCGATACCAGCTGAAATGGAACGCTTCCGTCAGCAGACGTTGGCATTCCCAAATCACTGCCATCGCGCAGCCTGCATCTGTTGATCCCTCAATAAGCAGGGGCAGCCATTGTGGCTGCCCCGGATGTTTTCCCTAATGTACCACCAACCTCGAATTCGAAAAGAACGGGTCGGTAGCTACCCCAGCAAACTGCTTCCCTCCCCCTTGACGAAGTCGGCGGTGCGAAGGGCCAGGGCCTGGATGGTGGTTGTGGGGTTGATGCAGGCCCCAGTAGTGAAGATACTGCCGTCAATTATCAGCAGGTTGGGCACGTCGTGGGCCCGGCCCCAGCGGTCCACTACCGAGTTGGCGGGGTCATCGCCCATGCGGGCGGTGCCCAACAGGTGCCAGCCGGCGTTGCGGCGGATGTGGGAAGTGTAAACCTCTTTAGCTCCCGCAGCTTCCAGCACCTCTTTCGCCCGCGCCACACCGTGGTCGAGCATCCTGTCGGTGTTTTCGCTGACCTTGTACTCGATCTTGGGCGCGGGAATGCCGTGAGAATCGGTCAGCGCCGGGTCCAGGGTTACCTGGTTGTGCTCCTCCGGCAGGTCCTCGGTCATGACCGTAATGCCGATGGTGTGGCCGAACCGTTCGCCGAAGATGCGGTGATGGTCCTGACCCCAGGGTACCGTCTCCTGCTGAATGCCCCCCAGTGCGGTGGGCAGGGGTGAACTGGTTACCCCGGTAATCTGAAGGTCGTAGCCACGAACGAAGCCCCGGGTCAGGTCGGTCTCGTAAAACTCCTGGCTCAGCATTGAGCTGCCCCGGGGGCCGGACTCGCCGCCCAGCCACTCGTCGAAGATTCCCATGGCGCCGCCGCAGGGATGGTGCATCAGGTTCTTGCCCACCAGTCCGCTGCTGTTGGCCAGGCCTTCGGGAAAGAGGGCCGACCTGGAGTTGAGCAGCAGGCGCGCGGTGCCCACGCCGTTTCCGGCCAGCACCACTACCCGGGCTCGCTGTTCCTGCAGGTTGCCGTTGGCGTCGTAATAGAGAGCCCCGGTTGCCCGGCCCGACTGGTCCACCAGGATTTCCCGCACGCGGCAGAAAGTCTTGAGGCGGGCGCCTCGTCGAATGGCCCGGGGCCAGTAGATGATGTCCGCGCTGGCCAGGGACCTCAGGCTGCCGCCGGTATCAGGCTGGCGGCCATCATACTCCACCGAGGCAATGGCGCTGTCCGAAGACCACCAGTGCCAGCCCAGCTTGTTGAAGGCATTGGCCAGCAGTTCGCCGCCCTTGCCAATGGACAGGGGAGGTGTGGGCCTCTCGGCCTTGGGCGGATAAGCCGTATCCCCCTGCAGCCCGGATACGCCATTCATACGGTCGTTCAGGTCGTAATAGGGTTCCAGTTCCGCATAGGTCATGGGCCAGTCGTCGGCGACCCCGTCTTGGGTCTTCAAAACGAAGTCAGACGGATGGAATAGGGGAAA
>JAPPJA010000163.1:3177-13803 GCA_028874675.1 Chloroflexota bacterium | reverse complement strand
GAGGCGGTAACCGCTGACAGTTCCGCCAGTTCTGCGGTGTCGGCATAGGACCCGGACAACGCCGGCGCCCTCTGCGACCGGGGGCTGGCGCTGGGCACCATGGGCCGTTACGACCAGGCCATCGGGGACTATGAGCGGTCCCTCCACCTGGATCCCGACAATCCCGACGCCATCGCCGGCAAGGGCCTGGCCTACGACGGCCAGGAGCGGTACGAGATGGCAATCCAGGAATTCACCAGGGCCATCAAGCTTGACCCGAGCTCCGCCCAGTTCCTCTACCACCGGGGGATGACTCACGGGAATCTGGAGGCTTGGGAGAAGGCCAGCGACGACTTTGACGCCGCCCTGGCAATCGAACCCGACCACGGCCCCGCTCTCATGGGCAGGGGGTTCGCCGTGCTCAATCAATGTCGGTATGAAGAGGCCCTTTCGGATTTCAACAGGCTCGCCAAGATATTCCCGCTCAACTCCGATGTCTATTTCGGGAGAGCCTGCGCCGGCGTCAACCTGGGCGATCCCCGTCAGGCATTGAAGGACTTCACCAGGTCCATCAACCTGGACCCCGAACATTCCTACTCCCTGCTGAACCGGGGGGCGACCTACCTCAACGAGGACGAACCGGAGAAGGCGATCCGGGATTTCGACCGGTTGATCGGCCTCGAACCGGACAATCCCGACGCTCACCTGTACCGGGGGAGGGCGCTGGCCTGCCTGGAGCAATACGAAGCAGCCATCGACTATTTCAACCTGGCCATTCAGCTTGACCCGGAGGAAGCCGAAGGCTACTACGCCAAGGGGATGGCCCATATGGAGCTAGGGGACTATCCCACAGCTATTGAGGACCTGGAACAGGCCATCAGGCTGGACCTTCACCACCCGTATGCCGAATGCGGGTTGGAAACAGCATCCCAACTGGCCAAGGGCAAGGGCGTCGTGTAGTGCCGGCCCCGGGTCTGCCGCTAACAGAAGGAGAAGCGGCTTGGGCCCTACACTCCTTATGTGGCGACTGTGCCCCCGACCGGTCCGGCGGGCCGGTCCGGGGTCAGGTTTCTCCGATCCTCGTCGGTAGACGAAACCGCCGTGTCCGAAGCGGACTTCCGGCCGCCCCAACCGTCGATGAACAAAGGACCGGAAATGGAGACAGCGCCGTACCACAACGCTATTCGGCAGCCCCGGCCGCCTCGGGCAGCATCACGGCAATGCCGCCGGGGACCGACCGCGCCAGACGTATGATATGCCAGACCTCCCCGCCGGTAGGGACGGCGCCATTGAGCCAATCCGTCACGCGGGCGGACTCTACCCCCAGGCGTCCGGCGAACTCCTCCCGAGACAACCCGGCAAGCTCGATCAGCCGATTCAGCCGCTCGCCGAAGTCCTCGGGGCAGGAATCCGGGCAGGAACCCTCCTCTCTCTACAGTTCCCATTTCCCACCTACCCTCTACTTGCTTGCCTGTTGATCCGTTTACGTTGAGCCGGTATTCCGGTCGAATTGCTCCTTACGGCCACCCTCTTGGCCTTGGTGTAAATTGGCTTCATCCGGTGACAGAGATAGCTCCGCAGTTCCGAGGCGTATAACAATCAAGCGAATCCCGGCTTCCGCTCAATCAGCCGCAAAGCCCTGTACTCGCCGTGGAGCTAACACAAGAGGTCGGCAATCCACCCGTCAAAGCGTAATGCCGCGTCCGGTAGACGAGTTGGGAGAAAGCCCCCCCGTTTTCCCTACCGGGAAAACCGGGGGGCTTTGTGATATACAAGCCGCAGCTTCAGAGTAGCTGGCGGCCTGTCAAAACAGGCTTGACTCAATATACGAACTTATGTGCTATTATACATAGGTCATCAATGGAAAATGGCAGACTGACACCGGTCCTCACCAGTCATCATAGCAACGATACAACATGGGAGGAGAAACATGACAAGAAAAAATATGCGCCGGAAGGCAAGACATGAAGGGAAAGGGGACGAAGACCCGGCACGTCAAATGCTCGAAGCCCTTACCCACCAGGAGCGACGGAGGGCGATGAGACGGCTGGACGCGGACATTGAATCCGATCCGGGGAACGCCACCGCCCTCACCATCCGGGGAATGCTCTACCAGGTGCTGGGAGACGACCGCCGGGCAGAGGAGGACTTCGGCCGGGTGATCGAGCTGGAACCAGGCAACGCCGAGGCTCACAGCTTCCGGGCCCACGCCCGAGCCCAGGTGGGAGATTACCACCAGGCGGCGGAGGACTATGACATCGCCATCTGCCTGAACCCGGACGAGCCCGTGTCCCATTGGAACCGGGGGGTCTGCGCCGCCGAGTTGGGCGACCCGGTCACGGCCATAGACTACTTTGACCAAGCCATCGACCTGGAGCCATGGACCGCCCGGCCCTACTTCAACCGGGGGTGTGTCTACTCCGGCCTGGACGAGAAGGACCGGGCGGTGGAGGACCTCAGCAGCGCCATCAACCTTGACCCAGGCATGGCCCTCGCCTATCACGTCAGGGGCGGCATCCGCCTGGAGCTGGGACTGTTGGAACAGGCCGTCAGTGACTTCGACGCCGCCGTCCAGCTCGAACCGCTCAACAATCTCTCGCGGTGCGAGAGGGGCGTCGCCAGGTTGCAGCAGAGGGAATGGGACAGCGCCTTCCGCGACTTCGAGGCGGTCCTCTCCCTCGACCCGGACAACGCCCGTGCCCGCCTCGGCAGGGGAGTCGCCCTGGTCCAGCTGGACCGGCCCGAAGAAGCCCTGGAAGAGTTTCAACGGTCCCTCATCCTCGACCCCCAGAACCACGACATCTACGCCGCCAGGGGACTGGCCTATGCCGGTCTACAGCGGTACGAAATGGCGATAGCGGACTATACCAAGGTGATCGACCTGGACCCGGACAACCTGGAGGTTCTCTATGAACGGGGAATGGCCTACATGGGCCGGGCCAGGCACGACCAAGCCATCGCCGACTTCGAAGCCATCCTGCGCGTCGAACCTGATGACGGCGACGCGCTCCATGGAAGAGCACGCGCCTTCTTCCGGCAGGGCAAACGTCAGGAGGCTTTTCAGGACTTCGACCGCCTCGTGGAACTGGCCCCCGATGACGCCGAATCCTACTACCGGAGGGGCAACGCCTTCCACTGCCTGCGGGAGTACCGGCAGGCGGTGGAGGATTACGGGAGGGCAATTACACTCGACCCGGACCACGTGGACTCCATCGACGGCCGGGCCTATGCCTACTTCAAGATGGGCGAGTACGAGAAAGCGGTCCAGGACTACGACCGGCTGACCGGTCTCCGGCCCGGCCGGGCCGCCTTTCACTATCACAAAGGGCTGGCCCTGGCAGGCGTAAGTCAACTCAAAGACGCCATACGGGCCTTTGACCGGGCCATCGAGCTGGAACCGCACTACACCTGTGCCCGCAACAAGAGGGCAATGGCCCTCCACGCACTGGAAACATATGACAAGGCGACCCTCGATTCCTTCCGAAACCCGTTCTTCCTGTATCACGTGTCACCCGCTTGGGAGATGCCCGACCACGGCGGGGTTGGACGGGAAGCCGGGCAGGACTGACCTGACCGCGATGCGACCGCGCTTTGGGTGAGACAACGGTGCTGTGTAAAACGCCAAGAACTATAGTCCAGTAATCCGGAAAATCGCCAAGTACATTAGTCCACATCGCCAGGGTCATTAGTCCACCCTGGGCACCGAGCAGAGGATCATAGCCGCACTTGAATTTGAGGTGCGGAGATGGCCTATAAGGAGGTGTCCCGAGTGGACGTAATGGAAGTCATCCGGCGCTGGCAACAAGGGGACAGCCAAAGGCACATAGCAGCGGGGACAGGACTGTCCCGAGATACCATCCGGAAGTATCTGGCGGCGGCGGTAGAGTCCGGGGTACAGCGAGAAGGACCGAACCCCACCGAGGAACAACTGAGCCGGTTGGTGGCCCTGAGCAGGTCGGGGCCGCGGCAGACGGTGGCACCGGCCGAGGAACTGCTGGAGTCCTGGGGCGACCAGATCTACCGGTGGGTCACCGTTGACCGTCTTCAGGTGACTCGCATCCAGGAATTGCTGGCCCAGCGGGGCTGTGCTGTGTCCTACACCTCGCTGCGGCGTTTCCTGCAACGGCGCAACTGGCGTCGGCGTAGCCTCAGAACGGTACGGATGGAGCAAAGCCCTCCCGGGGAGGTGGCCGAAATGGACTTCGGCCGCCTGGGCTACATCCAAGACGAGGAGATCGGTCGCCGCTGCACAGTATGGGCGCTGTTGGTGGTGCTGACCTACTCCCGTCATTGCTTCCTGTGGCCTGCCTACGGCCAGAAGCTGGAAGACGTGATCGCCGGTCTGGAGGCCGCTTGGTCCTTCTTCGGCGGCATCCCCAAGTACCTGGTCATCGACAACTTCCCCGCCGCGGTAGCCGGAGCCGACGCTCTGCACCCCCGCCTCACCCGCGGTTTCCTGGAATACTCCCAGCACCGGGGCTTCATCACCGATCCCGCCCGTGTGCGCCGCCCCAAAGACAAGCCCATGGTAGAACGGAGCGTCCAGTACGCCCGGGAGCGGTTCTTCAAGGGCGGCGATTTCAAGGACCTCTTCGACGTCCGGAATCAGGCCCAGCGCTGGTGTCGTGACGTTGCCGGACTGCGTATCCACGGCACCACCCGTCGCCAGCCCCTGCAGGTCTTCCTGGACGAGGAGCGCCAGGCCTTGCTCCCCTGGGACGGCGTGCCCTACGAGGTCACCCATTGGCGCACTGCGAAAGTTCACACCGATCACCATGTGGCCTGCCAGTACGCCCTTTACTCGGTGCCCTCCACCCTCTGTCCCCCCGGGCAGCAGGTGGAGGTCGGCTTGGGCACCAAGCTGGTGCGTATCTTCCACCGGGGCCAGCTGGTCAAGGTCCATCCCCGCCAGCCCAAGGGTGGCCGCTCCACCGACACTGCCGATTATCCCGCCGAGCTGAGCGCCTACACCCTGCGGGCGCCCGATGCCATCAAGCGCAAGGCGGCCGAGCAGGGTCCAGCGGTGGCCGAGTTCGCCGAGCGGCTATTCGATGGCCCCCTGCCCTGGTCGAGAATCAGACAGGGCCACAAGCTCATCCGCCTGGGAGAGAGCTACACACCCCAGCGCTTGGATGCCGCCTGCCGCAGGGCCCTGGACGTGGATTTAATCGACGTGGGTAGGGTGGAGCGCATCCTGGTGCAGGCCCTGGAACAACAGGAGACCCCGGACTATCCACCGGCGTTGCCAGCAGGACGTTTCGCCCGTCCTGGCGACGTCTTCGCCCACGGGAAAGCTCACACCCACCAGTCAACCGGATCCACCGAGTCAGCCCAATTGAAAACAGGAGGTCAATCATGACCCGCGTCACCGAACTTACGCCGTTGCTCAAGCGGCTCCAGCTGGGACCCATGGCAGCCACTCTGCCCGAACGCATTGCCCTGGCCCGCAGGGACCAGTTGGACTACGCTTCCTTCCTGGAGATCATCCTTTCCGACGAGGTCAACCGCCGCGCCGACCGGCGCATGGAACTGCGGGTGCGCAACGCCGGATTCGAAGAGACCTGCCGCCTGGAGGACTTCGACTGGTCTGCCGCCATCACCCTGGACCGCCGACTCCTGGACGCTGTCTTCTCCCTGGAGTTCCTGAGCCGGCACGAACACGTCCTGCTGGTGGGACCCGCCGGTGTGGGCAAGACCTTCCTGGCCCAGGCCCTGGGCTACTCAGCCATCCGCGCCGGTCATGCTGTCCGCTTCAGCCATGCCGACGACTTCTTCAGGGCCACGGCCCAGGCCCGGGTCGACAACTCCCTGGACCGCACCTTCCGGTCATTTCTCTCCCCAGACCTGCTGATCCTGGACGACCTGGGCCTGCACCGCCTCACCGCCCAGCAGTCCGCTGACCTCTACGAGCTGATCATCGGCAGACATCGTGCCTCCAGCTTCGTAATCACCAGCAACCGGTCGGTGGAGGAATGGCTCAGCCTCTTCGACGACGCCATTCTCGGTAACAGCGCCCTGGACCGGTTGGCCAACGCCAGCTACCAGATCGTCATCGAGGGGGCTAGCTACAGAGAGAAACTGTCGCCCCACCGGAAGCTGATGGGCGACAGAGGAGGTGATTGACCGCCTACCCATAAAGTGTTACAAGTCTAACCCACCCAAGTCCAGGGTGGACTAATGTCCGTGGCGATCACTGGACTAATGACCTCGGCGATTCACAGCTGGTCAACTTCGCCCGGTCCCACGCAGCGGAATCAATATTGGGTCCGTGGGCATTAACGTACCAAATGCGGACTTATCAGTGGTAGATGGCACCTCGATCCCTTGCTGAATACCTGGAAACCCTAACGCGCAGACAATCCCACCATCAAGGAGCCGTAACCTATGCGGCTCCCTCCGCCGGCAGTTGCCCGTTTTCGCAACTGCCGGAATTCCTGTAATCGGCCGGTCTCCAGTTGAGTTTGTTGGATGGACAGGTTAGCGCTGGGCGTCTGGAAGCACTCCCAGCAACCACGCCCAGTCTTCCACTTATTCCTAAAAAGAAAGATGCTTCCACCTCCCGGGGTCAAGAGTTGAAGGCCCAATCATGGGATCAGCCCGAAATCCCGAAATACCTCTGTCATAGCTTCCAGCAATTCAGACGGTGCGTTGTAGAAAAAGAGATGCCGGAGCAGGAGCCTCTCGTAGGTATCGGGAACCTCAGGCGCAAGATGGCTAAGGCCACGGTTCATGATCTCCATGTAAGTATCATGAGGAATACCCCAATTACGCGGTATCCGTGTAAGGTCCGGCAACGGAACCGCCCCCCATTCCAGCAAGTGGCGCACCATCTCCACTTGGCCCCGGTTGGTAGCTTCGTCCAGGGCCGTACCCATATTTCCGAACACCCGCCCCATTCTCTTGTCGTATTCCAGGTGCGGAAACTCCCTCTTTAAGCGTTCCCAATTATTGCGTAACGGGTCGTATCTACCATCCGGGGCGTTGGTCCAGGGCGTCTCCAGATCCGCTCCGTACTGCAACAGGATGTCAACCAACTCCCGGTTGCCCGTCCCGGCAGCCAGGTGCAGAGGAGGAAAATTTATACGCACCGCCGTGTCAGGGGATGCGCCATACTTCAGGAGGGTTTTAACAAGTTGGGGCATTCCCTTATTCACCGCATCGTGAAGCAGGCTGTTCAGAGTAACCACTGTGTTCAGTGGGCTATGGTTCCATCTGTCCTTCTTTGGAAGTCGTTTTTTCATTGACTCGGGCAGACCAGGGAGCTTGGCGTAGTCGATGTCGCCGGTCGGCAAGAGCAAGTCTGAGGGGGTGAGGTGGGGCCACAGGACATGGCGGTCCCCCACCGGTATTCGCAGGGGGTCCAGGTTGGCCCCATGCTCCAGAAGGATTTCGACAGCCTCGCTGTTGTGCTCCCAGCCAGTCCCAACCGTACCTTCCAAGTGGCTCTGCCACCGATTGACAACTTCATGGAGGTTGACCATTGCCAGGTCCAGGGAAGTCAGGCCCTCTTGGTTGATTGCACCGACGTCAGCCCCGGCATTCAGAAGCAAATGGATGGCCCGGCCCCGGTTCATTCTGGCAGCCACGTGGAGGGGAGTGGTGCCCTGGTAGTCGGACGTTCCGGGATCAGCCCCGGCCTCCAACAGGGTCGCCACGCATTCCAGATGCTGATAGAAAGTCGACCGGTGGAGGGGAGCTTCGCCCCGCTGGTCCTGCCGGTTGACGTCCGCCCCGGTGGCGATGAGATCCCTTACTAACTGCCGGTACCCGTAGGCAGCGGCCACGTGAAGAGCCGTTCGGCCCGCCTCGTTGGCGCTATCGATGTCCGCGCCGGCGCCGGTCAAAAGGGGCAATAAGGTCCGGTGATTGCCCCGAACCGCTAAGTGCAAGGGTGTTGAGGAATACAGACGG
Organism: Chloroflexota bacterium; assembly: GCA_028874675.1. Lineage (GTDB taxonomy): Bacteria > Chloroflexota > Dehalococcoidia > Lucifugimonadales > UBA3495 > Bin22. The sequence goes on along the minus strand of JAPPJA010000163.1, from coordinate 5,913 downwards.
TCCTGAGCGTTGGGTGAAGCCCTTCCGGCCAGCAACCTTGCCACAGCAGGCGCATGACCCCGGGCCGCCGCCAAATGCAGGGGTGTGCGACCATAATGGTCCGGCTGGTCCGGGTCGGCTCCAGATTCCATAAGGACTCCGATCACCGCCGCATGTCCCCCGGCGGCGGCGTGGTGCAACGCCGATAATCCCAGGCGGTCTCTCAAGTCCTGGTCCGCCCCCCAATCCAAAAGCCTGAAAGCGGTTTCCTGCTCTCCAGCCTTTGCCACCAGCATTAAGGGGGTCACGCCAGCGGTGTCTACCGGATTCACGTTGCGCGGTTTCCGGGCGGGCAGGTCCTCTCCCGGCTCGCCGGTGGCGGCACGGTGCAGGACAGTGCGCCGCTTGGGAGTCGGTGGATCGAAGACGGAGAGCATTCCCTTGTTAACCGGCGGGCCGGCCATGGCGAAGACATTCAAGACCGCCTGTCCAAGCATCTCCGGGTCCTGCCAAGGAGCTATCAGGAGGGTGTGTTCAGGCTTGGGCGGGTTTTCGAGCGAACCGTAGGGGTGCCGGGACGACAGCATTGGATGGAAGGCTATGTACTCGCTAGGGCCAAAGAAGTCCGCAGTGGGGGAAGTGCCCAGGAAACGCGCTTCGTAGCCATCGGAAATGGCGGTGACGAGGGCTGCGGTGCGATACAAGTTGCCCACGCTTGATGCTCCCGCTGCTTCGGCCAAGCCTGGGCCGGCGGGCAGATTGCTTCCGGTGGCTGCTGGAGTTGGGAGGTCCACGAAGGGAAGTCTAGGAAACGCCGCTTCCCGCATCGCCTTCCCGATGGCGGCGGGGTCCAGGACCGACAGCTGCCTGAAACTGGAAGGAGCGCGAGAATCGTAAATCGTGACCGATCCCATACGGAGCGCCACCGCAAGATCGAACTTGTAATCGTTGTATCGCAAATTCCCTCTCCGAATCTGTGGGTCCATTTCAATTTGACTGGGGACCCGATTGACTGGGAACCCGATAACCCCAGATTGATTCAGATGGATTCGCAGGCTATTCAGTGCCGTTTACACGGTGGATTAAGCGCGTACCCTTCTGCGCTAACCCGACCGGGAGGTGCAACGAATGCCCCAATATCTGCGTGGAGTATTGATTTCACACGAGCCTGTGGCTGGCAAGGAATAATGAGCGTTGCCTTTACGGCGGCAAATTGCCACATATCGACTCGATCTTTTCCCCCCCACCACTCGACTGAGTTCGAGTTCGAATATGTTATCAGTTGCAATGTTATCGTTCAATTGTTATTCTCGAACTAGTAGCTCTTCGCGTGGTTTGGAATATACTCATAGGGTTTTCCGTAGTGGGGGCAAGTCAGTGAAAAAGAAAACCAAGTTCGACTCGGACGCCTTCTACGCCGCCCTGGATGCCGAGAGGCAGGCCCGGGAATGCACCTGGAAGCAGGTGGCGGATGAATGCGACATCAGCGCCTCCACCCTTACCCGCATGTCCCAGGGCAAGCACCCTGACGTAAACGGTCTGGCGGCGTTGGCGGCATGGTCGGGATTGGACGTGGATCGGTTCTTCCGAAGCAGTGTCGTCAAGGGGGCGCCAGAGCCTCTGGCCATCATTTCCACCTGCCTGCGCACCGACCCGCGCCTGAATGAAGAAGCCGCCGTTGCCATCGACCAGATGGTCAAGGCAGCCTATAGGAGCATGACCAACCCGTGAACGCCCTCAACATCAGTTCATTCATCTGGAGTGTTGCCGATGACGTGCTGCGGGACGTATACGTTCGGGGCAAGTACCGGGACGTGATTCTGCCCATGACCGTCATCCGCCGACTTGACGCCGTGTTGGAACCCACCAAGGAGGCTGTCCTGCGATTGAAGGAGCAACTGGACGCCGCCGGAGTGGCGAACCAGGGCGAAGCCCTGCGCGGAGCGTCCGGCGAGGCGTTTTACAACACTTCCCCCTTTCGCCTGCGTGATCTCACTTCGCGCGGGAATCAGCAGCGTTTGCGTTCCGACTTCGAGGCGTACCTTGACGGCTTCTCGCCCAACGTGCAGGAAGTCCTGGAAAAGTTCCGGTTCCGCAACCAGATACCCACGTTGATTGAAGCAAACGTTCTTCATGCCCTGCTGGAAAAGTTCCTGGACAATTCCATCAACCTCAGCCCCCGGCCCAAGCTGAACACCGACGGCGAGGTGCTGCTGGAAGGGCTGGACAATCACGGCATGGGCACCATTTTCGAAGAACTCATCCGGCGATTCAACGAGGAGAACAATGAAGAGGCGGGGGAACACTTCACGCCCCGGGACGTGGTGCAGCTCATGGCCCGCCTCATCTTCCTGCCTATTGCGGACCGGGTGCAGTCGGGGACCTACCTGGTATATGACGGGGCCTGCGGCACCGGGGGAATGTTGACCGTCGCCGAAGGGACACTGACCCAGTTGGCAGAGGAGCGAGTGCAGGAGGTTTCGATCCACCTGTTCGGCCAGGAGGTGAACCCGGAGACCTATGCCATCAGCAAGGCGGACTTGCTCCTGAAGGGCGAAGGAACCGAAGCCGACAACATGCAATACGGCTCCACCCTTTCCGCCGACGCCTTCCCGGGACTGAAGTTCGATTTCATGTTGAGTAACCCGCCCTACGGCAAGAGCTGGAAGGGCGACATGGGGCCGCTTGGGGGGCGGAACGGCATCAAGGACTCGCGCTTCGTTACAAACCACGGCGACGATCCGGAATATTCTCTTA
>JAPPJA010000163.1:0-3167 GCA_028874675.1 Chloroflexota bacterium | reverse complement strand
CTCCAGCGACGGCCAGATGATGTTCCTAGCCAACATGATCAGCAAGATGAAGCAGGACACCCCGTTGGGCAGTCGCATTGCCGAGGTGCACAACGGCAGTTCCCTGTTCACCGGCGACGCCGGGCAAGGCGAGAGCAACATCCGGCGCTGGATCATCGAGAATGATTGGCTGGAAGCCATCGTCGCCCTTCCCCTCAATATGTTCTACAACACCGGCATCGCCACCTATATCTGGGTGCTCAGCAATCGGAAGCCGGAGCATCGCAAGGGCAAGGTGCAGCTCATAGATGCCAGCAAGTGGCATACGGCGTTACGGCGCAACATGGGCAACAAGAACTGTGAGCTGTCGGGGAACGACATTCAACGTGTCTGCGATGCGTTCCTGGCTTTCGAGGATACGGAGCTGTCGAAGATATTCCCCAACGAGGCTTTCGGCTTCTGGAAGGTTACCGTGGAGCGCCCCCTGAGGCTGGCCGTGGACCTGTCGCCGGACCGGCGTGGAAGCTTCCGAGATGCTTGCCGAAAGGCAAAGGAGGAAACCTTGGCTGACCTGGTTGACCGGGTGGGTTCTGAGCTCGGCGCCGGTCCGCACCGGGATTTCAACCGCTTCATGTCGGCGGTTGCTACGGATGCCACTGCCCACGGGATTAAGCTGACCGCCAAGCGCAAGACGCTGCTCAAGACATCACTGGCCTCTAAGGACAAGACCGCCGAGCCGGTGATAAAGGCGGTTCACCGAAAGGGAACTGCGGAACCCGATGAACTGCGCGGCCTATATCCTGGCGCCATCGACGGCAAAACCGCCGTCGTGGAGTACGAGCCGGACACGGAACTGCGCGATACCGAGCAGGTGTCCCTTCTCCACGAAGGCGGTGTGGAGGCGTTCCTGCGTGAAGAGGTGCTGCCCTTCAACCCGGACGCCTGGTACGTGCCGTCGAATGTCAAAATAGGCTACGAAATCAGCTTTAACCGCCACTTCTACAAGCCCCAACCCCTGCGCCCCCTGGAGGAGATTCGTGCCGATATTCTGGCCTTAGAGCGAGAGTCTGAGGGGCTGCTGTCGGAGATTGGCGTGGGTTCCCAAGAAAAGATCCACCCATCGAGGCTGGGGTTTATAGCCGGTAAACTCAGGGTTCCCGATGACTTCGACAGCATGGGCGGCCTGGAAATTGAGCGGATGTTCGGAGGAGTGGAGTGACCTTCCTGCTGGATACCCACCTGCTGCTTTGGGCTGCGGGCTCCCCCGAACGGTTGACCCTTGAAACCCGACAACTTCTGAACGGCCAAGGGGTGATATTGGCATTCAGCGTCGTGAGCATTTGGGAGGTTGTCATCAAGAGCGCACTGGGCAGAAGCGACTTTCGCGCTGACGCCCGCCAATTGCGGGATGGTTTGCTGGCCAATGGCTATCAGGAGCTAGAAATAAGGTCGGAACACGCCCTGGCGGTCGGTCAATTGCCACCGATTCACCAAGACCCGTTCGACCGCATACTCATAGCCCTAGGACTGGTTGAAGAGTTTACGCTTCTCACCACCGACGGCGACGTTTCCCGCTACCCTGGCCCGATTCGGACAGTATAATGGCAGTGGACTAACGGTGCTGCACCCCCCGCCACCTCTTGGAGAAGTTATGGGCAGATATACTGGGTTCTGGGACAGGAAATGGAGGTGCTGCCGGCGATGACTGTACGGTACATCGCCCCAACTGCGCTCAATGCAGGACCAAATTATGGAGTTCATAACCAGTACATGGCTGACGCCAGTTGTGGCGATTGCAACGCTAGTTGTTGCAATCGTAGCAACCTCTGTGGCAGTAATGGCTTGGCGAAAGCCAAAGACTCAAGTCAGCGCAACCATAGACCCAAAGGGATTGCCCAAGATTTACGGAGTAAACGATACGTCCACATTCCATGCCACAAGCGGAACGCCTTCCTTGCAACAGTTGACGGCAGGAGCAGAGCTGGACGCGAAGGCCCAGGGATTAGCCGAGAACCTGTATGAATTGGGCCTACAACAGTATGACCATCCGGTCAACAACCGGGATGGCGCAATTGACCTGGCACGCCGCGAGATGGACCGGTTGGCCCAAGAACTTAGCCATGAAGAACGAAAACTAGCAGAACAGATCGGCAAGTCGCTGGCAAATGCAGACGAGCAAAGCGAGCGGGAAAACGCTGAGGCTCGATACCGGGGGTTGTCTTCGACCGCCAAAATCTACACTCAGCACAAGAGGAGTGAGAGCGAAGCCCAAGAGAAGATAGCCAGAGATTTGGAAAAGCGAGTGCCAAGGACCGACTACACATCCGTGAAGCAGCGAATTGCATCCGGAGTGGCGGACCTTGGTTCGATAATAACCGAAAATAACCGAACTCCCGATACTGTGGCAGTCAATCCGAACGCTCAACGACAAAGTTGACCGCCCGAACCTCGTGGAGAAACCGCCCAAACCAGAAAGGTTCCACGTCGAATTCTGGATGGCTGATGGCAGGATTCTACCGGACAAACGAGCCGAAAAAGATGGAGACTGGCTAGTTAGCCACAAGCACGGTTTCCTAGTTCCGTGCCCTCCTCCAACGCGAATTTGGAAATTCAATGGCAAAGGCAGAACAGTCCCTACTGGTAAATCGGTGCTGATCGTCAACAGGGATCCCAGTAGCGAGTGGGAAACTGAGTTCTGGCGCCCAGGTGGGTACATGGACCAAACCTACCTGAGAGCCGTCGCGGGCAGGCTCCCACACCAGTTGCGCAGAGCTTACAGACAACGACAAATCAGGAGAGCGCAATGGTGTGTGGTCGGCATACTCTGGGTCGTCAACGTCGTTCTATTTCTAGTCAATAACCTCTAATTCAGCAGCCGACAAGTGGGCGAAATGACCATTAACTTCAAACTCCCAGAACTAGTTCAGTATCCCGCCTGCAAGCCCTCTGGCGTCGAGTGGCTGGGTGATGTGCCAGAGAATTGGGAGGTGCGGCGGCTACGAACCGTGGCGGAGATGCGTGTCAGCAACGTGGATAAGTACACCAAGGAAGGAGAATTCCCGGTTAGGCTCTGCAACTACGTGGACGTCTACAAAAACGACCGCATTTCCCAAGCCATGCCCTTCATGAGCGCGACGGCTTCACAGGACGAAAACGAGAGATTAAGGATGAAGCAGGGCCATGTCCTG
>JAPPJA010000118.1:3726-14066 GCA_028874675.1 Chloroflexota bacterium | reverse complement strand
GGTGACATATTCGCTTTTCAAAAATGGGGACGGAATCGCTGGACAACAACAAATTTCGCCCTTTACTGGCCTAATGTTCCTGGTCATTGACAGTAGGTGCGCACGTAGTCGCGGATGGCATAGTCCAGGTCGCCATCCACCGTTTCATCTTCTGCCGGATTTGGCGCGCTGATTTTGGTTGTTGTTATTCTGATTCCTCCCGTGGCAGTGGCCCAATACTCCATTGTCCAGGAGAAATTGTTTGCTCGTAATGCCTCGCAGGGCATTGTTCAGGGCCTTTTCATTTTCTGGAACAAGTCTTAAAGTTGTGGTGAAGTTGTGAGGAGGTAGGGAAGATGAGGTTGAGAGAAGCCCTGGATGGAGTTCCGGACCACCGGAGCCGGCAAGGCCGGCGCCATCCATTGGGAGCCGTATTGAGTCTGACGGTTTGCGCCATGCTGTGCGGCGCCCGCAGCCTTTATGCCATTGCGCAATGGGGCCGGGACCAAGGGGCCGCCGCCGGACAGGAATTGGGTTTCCCGCTGGGGAGAACACCCTGCGTGGCCACCCTGCACCGGGTGTTCAAGGGTCTGGACGTGGACGCCTTCGAGGGGGGGGTGCGGGATAGTGGGGTGGATCTGGGTTCAGTGGTGTCAATAGACGGGAAGACGTTGCGGGGGATTCACGGTGAGGAACTGCCTGGGGTGCACCTGGTATCGGCCTACGCCACTGAGGGCGGGGCGGTGCTGAGCCAGGCAGCTAGGGTGGGCAAGGGTCAGGAATTGGCGGCGGCCCAGGCGGTGTTGGGGCAGATTCCCCTGAAAGGGAGGATAGTGGTGGCGGACGCTCTGCTGACCCAGCGGGAGGTATGCCAACAGATTGTAGCCGGCGGCGGGGATTACCTGTTGCCGGTGAAGGAGAATCAGCCTGCTTTGCGTCAGGACCTGGCGGAAGTATTTTCCCCCACTGGAAACTGAAGAGGTTCTGGGGCCGCGGGTGCCGCCATGGCAGGCTGAGGACTGGCGGGAGCGAGGGGCGGAGCTGACGGTGTGGGTGGATGTCTCGCCCAAGCAACGGCACGGACGCTGGGAGCGCCGGGAACTGTGGGCCTTGTCCGACCCGGAGGTGAACCGGTATGCGGGCAGCGCCGGGTCGGTGGGGAAAGCGTGGCCCCACCTGCAACAGGTATGTCGGCTGGAGCGGCGGCGGGTCCGGGGAGGCATCCGGGTGGCGGTGAGCTATGCGGTGACCAGTCTCTCGCCCGAGGTTGCCGGAGCGGAACGCCTGTTGCAGATTCTCAGAGGGCATTGGAAGATCGAGAACCAGGTGCATTGGGTCCGGGACGTCACCTTTGACGAAGACCGCTCCCAGGTAAGGAGCGGCAACGCCCCCCAGGTGATGGCAGCCTTTCGCAACCTGACCACCACCTTGGTGCGCTGGGCTGGACATACCAACGTTGCCGCTGCCCTGCGCCGCCACGCCGCTCACGTCTCTGAAGCCTTCATCCTGCTCGGCATTACTCCTAAATTCGGAGAATGAAAGGCCCTGGGCATTGTTTTGGGACCGGTTTTGTGGTACGGCGCGGGCCGCGAACGCGATTATCCCGGGGCCAACGCGGGAGATGCATCCTGCCGTGGGGATGCTGCGCGGATTCCCAGGTAGCTCAGTCGCCGGCCTCCCCGTCCGGTGTGGGCTCCGGTGCGGCCCCCGATGCCTGCCGGCTCAGGTGGGCGCGGGCGATGATCCGGGCCAGAATGCGCAGCCCTGTCTGCATCCTCTCCCGCTCCGGTGCGGTGTGTTGCGGGGATATTCTCCCCGGTGTATTCCTGCCGCCGGTCCCTGATTTCCTGGTGTTCCTGCCGGACCGCGCCGGTTGGTTTCTTCCGGTGTCGTTTCGCATAGCCTCTCGTTGGGTGTGTGTGATAAGGCTTCCGCGTCGAGCTGGGTCATCGGTTTCAGGGTCATCTCGTTCACCTCGCACCGGTTTGGGTTGACTTGGCTACCGGCATCGTCGCCAGCGCTGCTGGTAAGTTTCTGGCATCGGGACGCCGAAAAAGAACCCGCATGGAGGGCCGCATCCGTGCGGCCCCTTTCGGGGACTCTTTTTCCCGCCCTGCGTCCTGCATCATTGGGGGTGTACAGGGATTTGGTGTTTTTCGTGAGAAGGGGAAAGGGGCTGTTTCAGCTTTGAAACAGCTACGAATAGGGCCAAATTAGGGTCCAAACCTGTTAACACTTGGTTGAAAGGTTCCGGTTCAGCCCCGGTGTACAAAACCGGGGAAGGGGGTCAGCAAGAAAATCGGGCGCCCCGGCGGGAAATCGCGCATTTCCCCCTATAGGGGTCAACAGGGAAACGACCCTGGCAGGCTGAGCGGGGTTAGTGAACCGGGACATGGAGGAGGGCTTATGGAACCTGAGAAGGGCGGCATCGACGGCAGCAGGAGCGTGCGGGACATGCACCACCTGCGGCTGATGTCGCTGTTGCAGGAGCAGGAGCGCAAGCACGGGCGGCGGCGGGTTGCGGAAATCCTGGGAGTGGACCGGAGGACGCTGGACATTGCCCTGGACCAGGGGATGCTGAACCGCCGCATCCGGGGGGCCTTGGAAAAGGCTCTCCAGTCGGGCGTGGGTTCCGCCGCCGCCCAGCAGCGGGACCGCAGCGACGTGTTGGAGGACAGGTTGGGGGACCTGGAGAACTTGGTCGAGGAGCAGGGCAGGGAGATGCGGGAGGAGCAGATCCAGGGGCTGCTCCGGATTGAAAGGGCGCTGGCTCAGCACAACGGTGCGGGTGGGTCCCAAGGTGAAGAGCAGGCGTCAGAAGCAACTCAACAAGAGAAGGGCAAGCAGTCACCGCTCAGGCGTGAATACCCCGACCTGGTGACCCTGAACCCGGACGCTGACGACGAGGAAGTCCTCGGCGACGCCTGGTAGTTGGTGCAGGAATGGCGGGAGTTGAACGAGACCCATCCCAACGAAGGCAAGAGCCTAGACTGGCTGCTGGCGGAGGAACGGTTTCTCATGGTGGAGCTGGCGCTGCTGGAGGAGCATGGCCTGACCCTGCCACCGGCCCGGTTTCCCCTGCGCGGCTTCGGCCGTAGCGGGCAGACCGGTTGGCGCCGCAAGGCCCTGGACGACACCAGGCGGAAGGTCAGAATGAGAAAGCTGCTGGCGTGGGCGTGGAACGTACTGACCCTGGAACGCTGGCGGCGGTAGTCGGGCGGGAACCGGGCGTGCTGGTGGCCGTTCTTGCTAGCAATCTCGGGAAAATAGCCGGAGGGGGTGCTGCAAGGGGTCTTTTTCCGTTCCGGCGCCTGTGATAATGACCGTGTTGTCTGGATTTGCCAGGGTTTCCAGCCATAGAAATCCTGGGGGCACGATTCCCTGTTGCCCGGGTTGGCCGTAAGGATGATTCGCTCTCCCCAAAGTCCCCAAGAGGGAATGCTGCCGCTGCGGATTTGACGTAGCTCTCCGCAAGCAGCGCGGACCGGACCAGGCGGATTTGACCTAGCTCTCCGTCCCCGGTCCAGCCCGGCGATTGGAGTTTGACTCAGCTCCTCCGGCTGCCGGGCAACGGTTCAGTGGTCCGGGGCTGATCCCTCCGGTTGCCGGACACCGAGGACGCGGCGGTTGGTCCCGCTCCGTTCCCAACTGGCCGAGGCGTTGACGGGCACTGCTCGCGGCGCGCCGGCCGGAACCCCAATCCCACGGCACGGTATCCCAGGCCAACGGCGCAACATAGTTGTCAAGGAGGTGGCGCACAGGAACAGCACGGCATCCCATCCATCGGCGCACACCATCATCGTCAGGGAGGTGACTTACAGAAACACTGCGGCATCCCGGATTCCCTCACCCATCACGGCTAACCTGGGGAGCGGCTGACTCGCTTCGTTGTTCCTCGCGAGGCGGCTGGAGCGGACAACCGGCTCCGGCTGCTCCATCACCGCTGCGGGGTTGCTGTTGAACACCGACAGCGCCGCCGCAGCTTCGACATGCTCTGGTCGCCGGCAACGGCGGGCCGGACGCTAACCTTTGCAACGCGGTTCTCATCGGGCTGAACGCTGACGGCGCAGCTTACGGTGAAACTGCGTTCCTCACCTTTTCCCACACCCAAGCGATTAACGACAATAAGGAATGCCGGTAGCGTCGATTATTTTTGCCGGTCAGAGATGAGGTAAACCCTCCGGCACGGAGGTGCCGGAATGATCAAAGACCGACAAGTCAGGCTATTGAGGCAGAGGCTTATGAAAGGAAAGACCCAGGAGACGGCGGCCGCGGTGGCTGGGATGAGCGTGCGCTCAGCGCGCAAGTGGCAGCGTGGGTCCTTGCCGTCAGAGACGAAGCAAGAGCGCTGGTGGCGAACCAGGCCCGACCCCTTCGACGGGGTGTGGGAGGAGGAGATTGAGCCCCTGCTGCGGGGCGATCCGACGGGGAAGCTGAAGGCGACGACGATTATCGAATGGCTGGAGGAGCGCCATCCCGGCCGGTTCGACGCCTCCCAGCTGCGCACCTTGCAACGACGATTGCAGGAGTGGCGGGCGTTGCACGGACCTGGTCAGGAGGTGTACTTCCCCCAGGAGCATCCGCCGGGACGGGAAGCCCAGATGGACTTCACCCACGGCAAGGCCCTGGGAGTGAGCGTCGCCGGCCAGCCCTACCCCCACCTGTTGTTCCAGCTGATCCTGAGCTACTCGGGATGGCGCTACGCCGAGGTGGCTGGCGGCGAGACCTTCCTGGTCCTCAAGCAGGAATTGCAGAATGCGCTCTGGACTCTGGGCGGCGTCCCGGAGGTGGTGCGCTCGGACAATGCCGCCGCCCTGACCCATGAAATAGGCCGCAGCCGCGCCCGAGCAAGGAAGGGTGGAAAGCGGAACGTCATGGAAAGCCCGGGGCGGAGGCTGGGAACCAACGCAGAATGAGAGGAGGCCGATCAGCTATGCACGACGCCAACCAGGACGACAGCCAGACGCTCTGGCGCCCATCTCGCCGGAGGGCGCGCGCATTGCCCGCCGGATCGCCTGGCGCCGACAGCCCCGCCCTCCGGTCCGCTCCAGGCCGGTTCGGCCTCCTGGCCCTGATCTCCGCAGCCCTGGTCTTCGCCCTCCTGGCCTGCGAGGGCGGCGCCGCGCCGGCGGACCCGATCGACCCCACCCTACCCGCACCTGCAACGGAGGACGGTGTCTCCCCTGTCAGCGGTGTCTCCCCCCAGCTTCAGGCATGGATAGAGGCGTATCTGTCCACGACCGAACACGTGTCGGAAGATATGGCCCGGCGCATTCGAGAAGGGGACTTCATGAGGATTGCCGCCGGCACCTGCAGCTTCATGTTCACGACAAGTCCATCCAACCAGGGGCAGAGGGCTGTACTATGGGCAACAGCAATGTCCTTCCCCGACCCCGATGCCAACTACGAGCATAGCACCGAGGCGCCGGCCGCTTATGCCACCATGCAGGCTCCCGAAGTCTGCTTCGAAGACCCGACTGTGAGAGAGATGTCCTTTCCAGATGGAGGGTACGTCACCACACCCCTCGAAGTGGAACTGGGCCTTCCCTGGTCTCAGGATGTATTGGAGGACTTTGGGTACGATGAAATCGAGATCTATGCCAGCCTCTTGTTCCTGAGAGACAACTATCCTGAGGTCTACTCGGCCCTCCTGCAAATGCCCTGGATAAACGGGCCGATACTCGTTGACCATATCCGGGTGGTTACCGGGATCATGCTCATCGCGGAGGAACTGCCGCCCGAGGAGATTCCGGCCTTTGGCCGGCTGCTTTCAGAATCGGATTGGCTGCTCGACGGGATCGATTCCCAGGATGTCCAGTATCTCGAGGAGTTCGTCCGCGATTCCGTCGTGAACGATCCTGGCCTGGACGCTGCGGCCATCCTCGATGAACTCCGGGCCGGCCACAGCTCTGGCCGGCCCGGACCAGGGGGTGCGAAACCATCCCCCCCGGAGGCGTACACTCCCATGCCGGGGGAACTGGACCTTCCCTGGTCTCAGGATGGATTGGACCTTCCGGAGGAAATCGAGACCCATGCCAACCTGGTGTTCCTGAGAGACAATCATCCTGAGGTCTTCTCGGCCTTCCTGCAAATGCCCTGGATGAACGGTCCGATACTCTTGAACCATTTCCTGGTGGTTAGCCTGATCAGGTACATCGCGGAGGAACTGCCGCCCGAGGAGATTCCGGCCTTTGGCCGGCTGCTTTCAGAATCGGATTGGCTGCTCGACGGGATCGATTCCCACGACGGCGAGTATCTCCGGGTACTCGTCGTCGATTCCGGCCTGGACGCTGTGGACATTGTCGATGAACTCCGGGCCAAAGCTGTGGCCGGCCGGGTCCCGACAGCAGTACCAGCGCAAGCGGGTTCCCTGGTCGATCTTCGGTGGGCCCGGGACTTCTCCAACTTGACCTCGGATGAGAGGTTAGCCCTCCGGTATCTGGAGGACATTTACGACCTCAATTCCGCCGCCTTCGCCGCCATCATCGACCTGCCCTGGTTGGCGGACAGCATTGCCGGGGAGGAAATGCTCGCGCTCGAGGGCCTGTACTCTTTGGTGGAGAGATTCCCCGAGGGTGACCCAGAGCTGGCGCAGGCTATTTCCGAGGCCTCTTGGCTAAAGCGCAGCGTGGGGCCAGCCGAGGCGAACTACACGTATGATTTGTCGTCAATTCCGGAAAACCGAGACTTGGTACTAGCCCACCTGAGAAGGGGGCCTGTTGCATCTGCCCCCACCCCGACCCCTGCGCCCCGCCCAACCCTGGGTCCACGGGTGGCGGTTGCCGACCTGGCCTGGGCCGGCGACGGGCTTACCGGACCGGAGCAGCAGGCCCTGGCCGCCCTCCGGGTCTTCGACCAGCGTTTCCCCGAACTGGCCGCGGTCATCCTCCGCTACTCCTGGGTTGCCGACGGCATCACGGGGGATGAACAGCTGGCCCTGGAGCACCTGCTGACCATTGCCCGGGGAGGTTCCCTGCGCGCCCGTTCTTCCTCCTCCCTGCCGGACCCCCTTTACCAGCAGCTGGTGGACGCGATGCCCCGCCACGAATACCTGATGGACGGCATCACCCCGAACGAGCGGCAGTTCCTGCGGGATGTATCGGACATACCGGAGGAGGCAACGATGGTGGCCGCCTTCTTCGCCGACGAACCCGGCGAGGACTACTCCCCTGCCGCACCGACGCCGGCCCCCACGCCCACATCCACGCCAATGCCAACGCCAATGGAAGAACTCTCCAGTAGTTGGATTTCCATACCGGACACGGACGCAGTAACCTTCGCCACGAAAGCCATCCGTGCTACTACTGAGTCCTCCCCTGAGTTGATGGTGCGCTGCAAGCAGGGTGGCGACGTAACTGTTTATATTGCGTGGGGGCGCTATATGGAGAGGCTACCTGGTTACGGTCCCGCCTTTTGGGGGCTGACTATATGGGATGCAGATCCCCTTTTCCTTTGGACTGAAGACAATTGGACTGAAGACAAAAGACCCGTTGGCCTTAGCTGGACTGACCATGAGACTGAAGACCAAGAAACTACTATCTTGGACATAGCGATTTGGGCGTTCATTGGACAAACGTTGGACAGCGAGAGCGTGACTGTGGGGGTCGAACATGCGGCGGGACTAGAAGATGCGACATTCGATGTGCACGCACTGGACATTATTATGGGGGAGTTCCCCGATGAATGTGGCGACCTTGATCGGTTTCGGAGGAAGGTGCGCCGGTAAAGGTAAACTCGTGTCATGACCACCTACACCACGACCTACACCGTCTCCTGTCCAGCCTGCGGGCATGACAAGGTGCGTAAGGCGGGCGTCCAGAGTGGAAAGCAAAGATACCGCTGCTACGCCTGCAACAAGCGGTTCCGTCATGGCATGGAGTTGGGCAAGCGCGTTCCCGCGGAGCAGGTGGGAGCCGCTGTACGCATGTTCTACATGGGCATGTCGTACAAACAGATAGCCGAGGCCATGGCGGACGCCTATGACATTCCCGAACCTTCCAAGGCGACTATCTACGAGTGGGTGTGCGACTACACTGACAAGGCTACCGAGGCCATGAAAGACCACAAGGCCGACGTGGATGACTCTTGGGTTGCTGACGAGATGCTGGTGCGTGTGGGTGGGGAGAAGATGTGGAACTGGAACGTCATGGACGAAAAGACCCGCTACATCCTTGCCAGTCTCCTGACGAGGGAGAGAGATGCAGCGTCGGCGCGGAAGGTGATACAGAAGGCATTGGACGCCGCCCAACACCCTCAAGACCGACAAGCTAACATCCTACACGTCGGCACTGCGCCGGCACTTTCCCGACATCAAGCACGTCCAGAGCCAAGAGATGCGGGCGGAGCTGAACAACAACCTTTCGGAGCGGTTGCAAGGCACCTATCGCTCGCGCATCAAGACGCTGCGAGGGCTGGACAGCCTTGAGGCGGCAACGCTACCTCGGGCTGGACGCTGACCTACAACCTGTTTCGTGAACATGAGTCCTGCGGGAGACCCGCTCGCCGATGCCGGGACCGGTACGCAGGAGGTTGTCCTTCTCCCGCCATACGGGGCCCGGTCGGAGGGCCCAACGCAGACCCTGGTCCGATGTAGGCCAACATCCCGCTCCAACCATGCAATGCGGACCTCGACGCAGGGACGGGCGGGCTGATGGCGTTGTCCAGCCGGTTCTTCTCCGCAACCAGCATGGCCGCCACCCGGTGTCTTCGGGCGGCCGGAGAGTTGAGGACCTGAGTCCCGGCGTCCCGCAGAGGGCGCACGGGAGGACGGACCGCTTCGGCGAATTGAGTCGGACGGCTGCGTCGAGAGCGCCGATTTTGGCCAGCGTCCCGGGGGCCAGGGCGAGGTCTCTAACTTTGATCTGCCAGGGCCGGGCCCCGGGCTCCGCTGGCAAACCGAGTCAAGGAACCGGAGGTGAGACCTAATGGGCAGCTTCCTCCGCGCCGCGGCGGGGACCGTCCTGGGCCTGCTGGTCTTCGCCGGCCTTCTCGTCCTCTTGGTCGTGGTCAACGTCACCCAGCGGCTGGACGACCCCGAAGTCTACGCGGCCGCCTTCGTCGAAACCGGGGCCTACGCCCGCATCTACGACCAGGTGTTGGCGGATGAGGCTCTGGCGGACCAGACCGGCAGGCTGATGGGCGACGTCGAACTGGGAGACCACGCCCGGGTGGTGGAGCTGCTCCGGGACATCATGCCTCCCCAATACCTCCGTGAACAGGTCGAGGCCAACGTCGATCGGTTCACCGCCTACCTGCGCCACGAGCGGGACGCCCTGGAGATATACGTGGACCTGGAAATACCCCTGGCGCGGGTCGAGCCAGCGGCCCTGGAGGCGGTGGACCGACTGGTGGACGACCTGGAGATCGTGCAGCCGGAGGCGTTGGGCTGCTCCCCGGCAGCCCTGGAGGAGCTGGCCGCCGCCTCGGCCGGGCCCTACTCGCAGCTGGCCCAGGGCCGGCTGCCCGATACCGCACCCTCCCTGGAGATCCTTAGCCGGGAGTGCCGGGAGGAGAAGTTCGACCCCTGGTTCGGCCTGCTCCTGGACGATCCGGCCATTGGGGAGCAGGCCTCCCTGATTCTCGGGGACGAGGTTGAGACCCTGCGGGACAGCTTCATAGAGGGCGATACCCGGGGATTCCTGAAGGCCGCGGCCGGTCCCCTGGTGGGGCCGGTGGTGGGCGACGCCCTGACCGGCCTGGAGGAGCAACTTCCGCCGGACGGCAGGGTGGACCTGCTGGAGTGGCTGGACACCCAGCCGGGAGGGCCAAGCCGGCAGGACATCGAGAGGCGGGCAGGCTCCCTGCGGGAAGCGTTGACCGCGGCCAACGGCCCCGGGAGGGTCATCGCCCTCCTGTTAGTTGTGGTGGGAAGCCTGCTGCTGGCGCTGGTCCACCTGCCCAATCCGGCCGGGATGCTCCGCTGGCCGGGCATCACCTTGCTGGCGGCCGGCGCCGTCTGCCTGGTCCTGGGGTTCGTCCTGAACGCAATGGCCCCGGCGATGGCCGGGAACGCAGTTGCCTCCATGGCGCCCCTCTCGCCGGCGGTGCCAACTCCGGCCATCACCCTGGCGTCAGACCTGGCCGAGTCCCTCGTCCGGCAGGCCACCGGGGGATTCCTGCCGTTGTGCGTGGCGGCAATGGCCCTGGGCGGCGCCCTGGTGGCGGCGTCCCCGCATGGCAACAGGCTCTCGGCCTGGGTGGGCAGGTCCAGGTCCGGAGGAGTGGGACGGGACAGTTGAGCCCGGCCCCCGGGGCGGGTTTCCGTGCGGTCCCCGGGAGCACCGGCTTCCAGGCCACGGCGGCGCATCCGCCACGGCGGGACGGTCCGGGCAACGCCCGGCGACCACCCATCGGGTGAAGAC
>JAPPJA010000118.1:0-3716 GCA_028874675.1 Chloroflexota bacterium | reverse complement strand
CATAAGCGCCTGGGCGACCTGCGTTCCCGATGGGGAGGAGGTCAACAGCGCTGCGGCGAAACTCGCCGGCGCCGGCGAGTGGGAACCGCCCGCCACGACCCTTGGCGCCCGGACCGGAGGCACGGCGGCAGAAGCGGGGAGCGATCAATCCGAGGGGCAGGCTGATCGATGCGGGACAGGTGCGCGGACTGGCGGTGTCCGTACCCCAGGGTTCCAACAGGGGATGCCCCACGCTACTCTCGGGCCTGGATGACCACGCTCCCGGAGGCGCTGAGTGCGATGCGCGCGTTTTCGGTTGTGGCCCAGCTTCCGCTGTCCACGTCAATGGCGACGATTTCTCCGTGGCGGTCCGTCTCGACCCTTGAGCCGTGTGCGTCGGCGGCCTCACGGGCCTGCCGCTCGGAGTCGGCGCGGACGCGTTCAGTCTCGGCGCGGGCGCTGTTGTCAAGGCCGATATGATGGAGACATTCATACGTCCACCACAGAACTATGCCCAGCACGGCGCCGTCCCCCTGGAGACTCCCGTCGGGCAGCGTTTCGATCTCGATGGGCTCGTACCGGCCATTGACCGGCCGATTTACGTTGAGCGGGGTCTGTGAAGCTCGGCCGTGTCATCAGGCAGCCAATACTCGGGAACGCTAGGGGACTTGAAGCGGGCGCCGCCGGGATATCAGATTGGCCTTAGCCGTGGAATCGGAGGCCAGCATGTCAATCTTCACCACCATTGACCCAGTAAAGGGGCAAGATCGCCAAGACCATTCACCCACATTTTCAGGAACATTGACCCACCCTGCGAGCCGCAATCACCACCATTACTGCATTTCGGAAGAGAGGCGCAGCAATGGCGTGCCCGGAGGTTTCCAGGATGGAAATACAGGAGATCATTCGCCGCTGGCAGGGGGGCGCCGGCCCCAGGCAAATAGCGGCGGGCATGGGCCTGGCCCGGAACACGGTCCGCAAGTACCTGGCGGCGGCCCAGGCCGAAGGCATCGTCCAGGACGGACCGGAGCCCACCGAGGAACAGTTGAGCCGGTTGGCCGCCACCGGCCGGCCGGGGCTGGCGCGCCCGCAGACCGCCAGCGACGGCCTGCTGGAGCCGTGGGCGGACCAGGTCTACCAGTGGCTCACCGAGCACAGGTGGCTGTAGTTCACGCCCATCAGGGCCGCCAGTTCATTGAGGGTGTAGCCATGGCGCCTGGCAGCGGCCCGCAGTTCGCTCTCGGTCCTGCCCTGGTTCGCTGCCTCGTTCTTACCCCGGTCATTCGCTTGGGACTGCTGGGCCAGCAGGGCGTCACTGTTGCCGTGGCCGTCAGCCTGTCCGTCAAGGACGGCCACGGAGCCGGTGATGATCTCGGCATGGTTGATGCTGATGCTGGTGGTAGTGGTGGTCATGTCGCTTCCTCCGAAAACAGCGAGCGGGGCCCCCACCCCCAGTGGGGGACGGCCCCCCGCGTGTGGAAATTTTATTTTTTTAGTGGCGGCCCCCCCAGCCGCCGTTTTGTTTGGAACGCCGGGAGAAGCAGGAGTTGCCCCTGGCACCGGACGCACTGCGGCCCGGGTCAAGGAGCGCATCGGGAAACGCCTGGAAGATGGGTGGCGGGAGACGCAATGCTCCCGAGGTGATGGCCATTGCCCGAAACAACCGCCCTGCGCTAGACGCACTGCGCCCAGGGTCTGGCAGCGCAGCGGGAAATGCCGAAGGGGGGATGGCGAAAGGCGCAGTCCGGCCAGAGCCTGCCCCGTACTCGATACGGGGCTGCCATTTCCTAGGAACTGGTGCTTGGTGTCCCACGTCAACTACTTTTGCCGATTGAGCGTCAATTAGTTTTGCCGGTTCACCTCCTCTGCGTGGCCCCGTTGCTGTGCCGCATCGGTGCGGTAGCTGGGGACGTCAAACTCCAGGATGACGGAGTGGTGCACCACCCGGTCGATGGCCGCCGCGGTGGCCATGGGGTTGGCGAAGATGCGTTCCCACTCGGAGAAGACCAAGTTGGACGTTATGCCCAGGGACCGGCGCTCGTAGCGCTCGGCGATGAGGGTGAAGAGGACCTCGGACTCCTCGGTGCCTTGGGGCAGGTAGCCCAGGTCGTCCAGCAGCAGGAAGTCGAAGTTGTCCAGCTTGCGCAGCCGGCGGGGCAGGTCCAGGTCGCGCTTGGCGGCTAGGAGGTCCTGCACCAGGCGGTAGGCTGGGACGAAGAGGACGGAGTAGCCGGCTTCCACCAAACGGTGTCCCAGGGCGCACAGGGCGTGGGTCTTGCCGGTGCCGGGCAGCCCGAAAGCCAGCACGTTGACGCCGCGCTCCACGAAGCTCCCCTGGGCCAGATGATCCATTTGCTGCCGGAGCGCCAGGGGCATCCGGTGGTGATCGAAGGTCTCCCAGGTCTTGCCCGAGGGCAGCCGGGACTCCTTGCGCAACCGGTGGGTGCGCCGTTGACGGCGATCCTCGGCCTCCTGCTCCAGCACCTCCAGGAGGATGGGCAGCGCGTCGCCGTGGCCGGCGGCGGTGAAACGCTCCACCGACTGAGCTTCCAGCGTGGGCAACTTGAATTCGTGGCACAGCTGGCCGATGCGCTCTTGCATGACGCTGGCGTTCATC
This sequence comes from Chloroflexota bacterium, assembly GCA_028874675.1. Classification (GTDB taxonomy): domain Bacteria; phylum Chloroflexota; class Dehalococcoidia; order Lucifugimonadales; family UBA3495; genus Bin22. The sequence goes on along the minus strand of JAPPJA010000118.1, from coordinate 1,120 downwards.
ATCCGCACACCTCCGTCCCGGCCAGGCTGACGGTGAGCAGACCGTCGTAGACCTTCAGGTCCGGCTTCCCGGACAGGACCAGCGCCGGGGCCTCGAGCGGCTTGGGCTCGACCAGTTCCCGCACCTCGGCGTAGTTGAAGGGCTGGCCGGACTCCAGGAGCAGGGACAGCGCGCTGTCCACATTGGCCTCCATGGTGGTGGCCGCCAGGTGCAGTATCCGCACGTACTCCACATCGGCCCGTTCGCCCCGCCATTCCCGGAGGGCGTCGTAGGCCAGGCGGAAGCGCATGGTGGGAAACAGCTGCTCCCGGTAGCGGTAGCGGGCGAAGGCCCCGGGCTTGCGCACCAGGGAATGGATGACGTGGCGGTAATTGACGTTGACTTCCCCATCGCCATGCACCCTCGCCATGCGTTCCACGAGGTGGCCCTTGTAGTACACTTCCACCCAGTCGGCGTACAGACGGATCTGCACCTCCTGGCCGATCAGGCGGGAGGGCACGCTGTAGCTCCGTCCCGCTACCTGGATGGTGCTCCACCGGCGCACCTTGGACTGGTAGTTGGCGTATTCCGGCATGGGGGCTGGCGGCAGGGGCCGTAGGCAAGCCATTTCCTGCTCCAGCTTCCCCTTCGCCAGGCGATTGCGTTTCTCCACCATCTCCCGGACGAAACCGGCGTAGTCGTCGGCGGTGTGGAAATCGCGGCTGCCCCGCAGGATGAGGGCCTGGTCTATGGCCTCCTTGAGGCGATAGTGGGCGTGCTCGGCGACGCCGTTTTCATGGCTCTGGCCGCGATTGATGCGCGTGGACCGGAGTCCGTAGTGGTCCAGCAGGGCGGCGTAATTGTCGTTCAGCGCCCGGGCGCGGCTGCGTCGTATTTCGTGGGTGAGGGCGGCGGCATTGTCCGAGCGCACCACCTCCGGGACGCCGCCCAGGGCCCAGAGGGCATTCTGCAATCCCTGCTTGAGGGCCAGGAAGGTCTCGCCGCCAGCCACCTCGGCGTAGCGCCACCCCGAGTGGCTGAGGATCAGATGGAACAGCAGGTGGGGGTAGGGCTGGCCGGCAACGGTCACTCCCAGGGCCTTGCCGTGGGTGAAGTCCATCTGGGCTTCCCGTCCCGGCGG
>JAPPJA010000285.1:13202-14214 GCA_028874675.1 Chloroflexota bacterium | reverse complement strand
GCATAGATGTCTGCCCGGTGGGAGCCCTGGTGGAACGGGACCACAAGTGGGAAAAACCCCGGAAGATCGAGAGCACCGTATGTCCCCATTGCCCGGTGGGGTGCCAGCTTAACCTGGAGCTGAACGAAGCGGGAGAGCCGATTCGGGTAGTGCCCGAGTTCAACGCGCCCGCCAACCGGGGTCAGGCCTGTTTCAAGGGCAAGTTCGGGATGGAGTTCATAAGTAGAAAGGACCGCCTGGATCGTCCCCTGATTCGCAGGGACGGTGAACTGGTCGAAGCCACCTGGGACGAGGCGCTGGACTATGTTGCTTCCCGGCTGGCGGACTACAGGGGTGAGTCATTTGCGCTGCTGGCTGCTCCTGACGGCACCAACGAGGAACTTTATCTGGCACAGAAGTTCGCTCGAATCGCGATGGCTTCCAATAACGTGGACGTCACTTCGAACCTGCAGCCGGAGCAGACCCTGGCCCTGGAACGGGGGATGGGCTACGGAGCGGCCACCAATTCAATCTGGGACCTGGAGCAGTCCAACTGCATCCTGACCTTCAATACGAACGTTACCGAAGACAACAATGTGCTGGCCTTGCCCATCAAGAGGGCAGTAAGGGAAGGGGCATCGCTGGTCGTTATAGACGTGCGGGAGGTCGAACTGACCAGGCACGCCAGCCTGTGGCTGAGGCCTGTTCCGGGAACGGAACTCCTGTTGCTGGGTGGAATTCTCAGAGAGACTATGGACCAGGGACTGGACAAAAAGGACTGGGTTGAAGAGCACTGCGAAGACCCGACTACCCTGGTCTATTACCTGAATAACCTGGACCTGGACGAGATTGCCGCGGCCACGCAGGTAACGCGGGAGAAGATGGCTGAAGCAGCGCGGCTGTTCGGTGAGGCTGAGAAGTCTGCCGTCTGTTTTGCCCTGGACAACATACCGGTAGAACTGCAGCGGGACTGCGCCAGCGCGCTGGTGGACCTGGCCCTGCGGCGGCGGTTCTACTTTGTGGAGTTTCACCC
>JAPPJA010000285.1:0-13192 GCA_028874675.1 Chloroflexota bacterium | reverse complement strand
ACCTGGCCCTGTTGACGGGTAACGTGGGAGAGCCGGGCGCTGGCCTCTATCCGGTCCGGCAGGGCGCCAACGAACAGGGGGCCTGGGACGTTGGCTGTATTGCCAACCGGCTGCCCGGCCGCGGCGCCGCCCGAAATGAGCGGGCCAGAAACGAGCTGGAAGAAATTCTGCAGTGTAGCCTGCCGGCCGAGAGGGGCTTGGCGCTGGCTGAGTGCCTGGAGGGCGCGGCTGACGGTCGCATCAAGGCCATGGCGCTGGTTGGAGACAGCCCCAACCTGACCAATGGGCGCCTGGGAAATTGCCTGGACGCCCTTGACAAGCTGGATTTTCTCGTGGTGATGGACACGTTTCTGTCGGAGGCAGCCAGGCGGGCCGATGTGGTCCTGCCCCGAGTTACCATGGCCGAGAAGACCGGGTCTGTCACCAATCTGGAACGACGCGTCCAGCGCTTGGAGCCGGCATTCCAGCCTGGCAAGGGCGAAGCCAGGTCGGAACTTTGGATGCTGCGCCAGTTGGCGCAAAGGCTTGGCGTACCGGGATTTGATCACTCCTCGGCTGCGGAGGTTATGGAGGAAATAGCCCGGGTGACTCCGGTATATGCCGGGGTGTCCCATGCTGCCCTGGAAGGTGCATCCTCCCTGGTGTTCACTTCGGGGCTGGACAGTCCCAAGCCTACCCAGATGCTATATGCCGGGCGGACTAGCCGGGGAATGCAATGGCCCGTATTGGAAGGGCAAAAAAAGGGTACCGCGACCCTATACAGCCAGGATTTCCCCATGGGAAGGGCCAACCTGGTGGCGCCTGAGTTCCGGGCGGCGGAAAGCGTTCCAGAACCCGACTTTCCTGCCTGGCTGGCCCCGGGACGGGTGCTGCTGCAGCGAGACCGGGACAGCAGGATCGAACTGGATGCCGGGTCGAAGCGAAATTCGATTGCCCGAACGGAACTGATAGAACTGAACGCAGGCGACGGGGCGAAGTGGTCGGTTGCTGAGGGCGACCTGGTACGGATTGAGAGCGCCCAGGCAGAGATTGCCGGCGAAGTGCGCTTTAACGCTACCTTGCCGACGGGTGTGATTGGCGTTACCGGGCTTTTCGGACAACTGGCCGTGGAACTTGAGGGCTCCGACGATCCCAATCCAATGGCCAGAACGCCGGGATTGGACGTAGTTCCCGCAAGAATAGTGAAGGACAGTGGTACTCAGTAATTGTTTACCATGAAGCAGGGACTTTAGCCTGGTCCGGGTCCCTTTGAACTGAGAGGAGAATCTTCCGGTTTAGATTGGTGGATGCAGTTTGTGGATGCAGTTTATAGAGGTGAAGGAATGACCACAGGGGAAAAGAGCAAGACTGCCAGCGAGTCGGGGTATAGCAAGCCCCAATACAAGACCGACAGCTTGCCCCAGGCCAGGCTGGTGGAACGGAAGGACATCTCCGAAGAGTTGATGATTATCAAGCTGGAGCCTGAAGACGGGCAGTTTAACTTCAAGGCCGGCCAGTACTGCACCCTGGGCGCTGAGGGCGTGGAAAGGGCATATTCCATTGTGTCCGCACCCTACGAGCCATTGCTGGAAATTTTTGTAGAGCTGGTTCCCGAAGGGGAGTTGACGCCCAGGATGTGGAAGCTCAACATCGGGGATTCCATGTCTATCCGTCCCAGGCCCAAGGGCATTTTTGTTCTGAATGAAAAAGTTCATCACCACCTGATGGTTGCGACGGTGACCGGGGTAGGGCCCTATCTGAGCATCATCCGGGAATATCTGCACCAGGGTGGCGAGGGTCATTTCTTCTACGTGCTGTTTGGGGCCAGCTACCAGGATGAGCTCACCTACGACGAAGAACTGAGGCAGCTGGCGGCAGACCATCCGGAATGCGTGAAATACGTGGGCACGGTCAGCCGCCCGGATGACGAGCGGAACGCCCAGTGGGACGGCGAACGGGGCCGGGTCAATACCCTGGTACAAAAATATCTGGCCGAGTTTAACCTGCCTCTGGACGATACCATGGTTTATACCTGCGGCCACCCCGGTATGATCGCAGATGTTAAGGAACAGGTTACTCCCCTGGGCTGGGAGTTCAGGGAGGAACGATTCTGGAAGGAGTAGCCACCGCCGGCTTCGACACCGGGATACTCCCGGCAATGTGGTAAGGGCGGCCCTCGCGGCTGCCCTTGTTTGATTTTGCTGGCTACCTTGGGCGGAGCTGTGCGGGTGGGAAGGTTCCATTTCGGTTGGTATGGCACTGGTGGAAGGGTCGAAATGTAGCCAGAACGGGTTACAGACCAACCCCTACCTTCTGTAAGACACCTAAATCGCAACGCTATTGTGCGGATGGCATCCTTTTGTTGAATGCCATCCCTTGCAGTAGAATGGTAGTGAACCTGCCCCCTCCGAGGATGTATCCGGTTTGGCTTCTGGCACCACGCTTACTCCCGTACGCCGCCAATACTTGAAGGTCAAGAGCGCCCACCCGGACGCCATTGTCCTTTTTCGTATGGGGGACTTTTACGAGACCTTTGACGAGGACGCCGAGGTGGCGTCGCGGGCGCTGGAGATTACCCTCACCTCCCGTACCCTGGGACGCGACATCAGGGTTCCCATGGCCGGAGTCCCCGCTCATTCCCTGGAGAACTACCTGGCGCGGCTCATCAAGAAGGGCCACAAGGTTGCCATTTGCGAGCAGCTTACCGACCCCGCCAAGTCCCGGGGGCTGGTCGAGCGGGATGTAGTGAGGGTGGTTACGCCGGGAACAGTGTTCGAGTCGGCCCTGCTGGAACAGGATGCCAACAATTACCTGGCGGCAGTTGTCGAAGATGGGGATCGGACAGGGCTGGCCTACGTTGACATAACCACGGGGGAGTTTGCCGCTACAGAAATTGGCCGGAGCGGTCTTGCTCCGGAACTGGCCCGGATTGCTCCGGCGGAGATCCTGATACCGGCGGGCGAAGAACTCCCCAGATGGATTCCGGAGGATGCCAGGCCGAGGCTGACTGGGGTGGCCCAGCAGGAACCCGGGGATGGACTTCCCATTACCCAGGTTAATCCGGCAGCCTTTGACCACGATCTGGCGAGAGAGGCCCTGCTGGACCACTTTGAGATCCAGACCCTGGAATCCTTCGGGTGCGAACACCTTACGCTGGCCACAAGGGCCGCCGGCGCCATTGTGGACTACCTTTCCCAGACTCACAAGGCAGTGGCGCCCCGGCTGGCCGCCCTGTCCGTTTATTCCTCCGAAAGCTTCATGACCCTGGACGAACAGACTCGCCGCAACCTGGAATTATTTCAGGCGGGACGGTGGGAGAATCGCAGCCTTTCCCTTTTCGCGGCCCTGGACCAGACCCGCACGCCCATGGGGGGGCGCCTGCTTCGCCGGTGGGTCGGTCAACCCTTGCTGGATCTGGCTGCCCTGCAGCAGCGGCTGGATGCGGTGGAGTGCTTCGTGGACGGGGGATTGCAGCGGGCACGAACCAGGGAAACTCTTTCGGGCCTATCGGACCTGGAACGGATTCTGGGACGGGTGCAGACGGAAACGGCCGCCCCCCGGGACCTGGTGGCGCTCAAGGCCGGCATCGCAGCCGGAGATTTGCTGCGGGAGGCCCTGAGTAGCGAGGAGACAGGCAGGATAGGATGGCTGTGCCGGCAGATTGTCTCGATACCTGAAGTGGGTAACCTGATCGATGAGGCCATAAACCCGGAGCCATCGGGCAGCGTGGGAGATGGAGGCGTCATCAGGGAAGGGTTTTCCACTGAACTGGATGAGCTGAAGGAGGCTTCGACCAACGCCCGGTCATTCATTGCCGGCCTGGAGGAGAGGGAACGAGACCGCACCGGTATCCGCAATTTGCGGGTTGGCTACAACCAGGTTTTTGGGTACTACCTGGAGGTCAGCAAATCGAACTTGGGGCAGGTGCCGGATGACTATATACGGCGTCAAACGCTGACCAATGGAGAGCGGTATATAGTCCCAGAATTGAAAGAGTATGAATCGCTGGTGCTCAACGCGCGGGAACGCCTGGGCGAACTGGAGAAGAGCCTGTACCGGCAGGTATGCGCCCAGATAGGCGGGAACGCGGAGGCAATTGGCCGGCTGGCGTCCGCCATTGCGGCGGTTGATGTTTTCGCCTCGCTGGCTGAGGTGGCGGCGCAGCACCGCTACGTTCGCCCCCGGATTGACGAGAGGCAGTCCATTTCCGTCAAGAACGGTCGGCACCCGGTGGTCGAGCGGCACCTGGGAACCGGGAGTTTTGTGCCAAACGACGTGGAGTTGTCCAACAACGATGCCAGGGTAGTAGTTTTGACGGGACCCAATATGGCGGGGAAGTCCACTTTCATCAGGCAGGCCGCCATAATCGTGCTGATGGCCCAGGTTGGAAGTTTCGTGCCGGCGGACGAAGCTATCATTGGCCTGGTGGACCGGATTTTTACGCGGGTAGGCCTGCAGGACGACCTTGCCACCGGCCAGTCAACCTTCATGGTCGAAATGGTAGAAACCGCGGCCATATTGAATCAGGCAACACCCCGCTCCCTGGTGGTCCTGGACGAAATAGGCCGGGGCACCAGCACATATGACGGCCTGTCCATTGCCCGTTCGGTGATCGAGTATCTGCACAACGACCCGAGACTGGGCTGCAAGTCCCTGTTCGCCACCCATTACCATGAGCTTACGGAGCTGGCGAAGACGCTGCCGGGGGTGCGCAATTTCAGCGTGGCGGTGACGGAGGAAGAGGGAAGGGTGGTCTTCCTGCATCGAATCGTACCCGGAGGGGCCGACCGGAGCTACGGAGTTCACGTGGCCCAGCTTGCCGGGTTACCGCGGTCGGTGGTCAGCAGGGCCTGGGAGGTGTTGGAGGACCTGGAGCAAGCGGGCAATGGCCGCCATACTGCCAGCCCGAGGGGAAAGTCCGAGGCGGCAATTCAGATGCCCTTGTTTCAGCCGGAACAGCCGTTGAAGGACGCGGTCCTTGGCCTGGACGTGGCCAACCTGACGCCGCTGGAGGCAATAAACAAGCTGTACGAGCTGCAGGAGCGGGCCAGGGAAGGCGAGCAATAGGGCTTGAGGCTTCGGCAACGGGATTCTAGCCTGCGCTAGGTGGAAGAAGCCAACACCTGGCGCGCCGCCAAACTGAAGCCTGTCTGCGCCGGGCGTGCCTTTAATTTTGCCGCTCATCGGCTACAATGTCCCACATCCCTGGCGTGAACGCGCGGCCATCGGGCTGTGCGGTCAGGCGTCCCTAAAAGGAGGAGTTATGAGCAGCGCCGCGACTTTCTACTGGTGGCCCCGTTGATCCTCCTGCCGTAAAGCAAGGGAGTTGCTCTTGCAGAATGGCCTGGAACTGGAGGAAAGGGACTATTTCAAGGAACCCCTGAGCGAGTCGGAACTTCAGGAACTGGCGTCCCTGGCATCACCCGCCGAGCTGTTTGCCTGGCGCAGTCCCAGCTTCAAAAAGATGGGACTGGCGGCCGAGGATGTATCGGAGTCGGAAATGCTGCGTTTGATGCTGGAAGAGCCCCGCCTGATTCGTCGTCCCGTGACCCGGGTCGGAGACAAACTTATCATCGGGTCCAATCAGAAAACCCTGGAGCAGGAACTGGCTAACCTGGCGTAGCGGTCTCCTGCGACTGCAGGCGTGAAGGGGCAAAAGGGATGGGGCGTCTTGCCGGCAAGGGCAACGGCTTGAGCCGGCCCTTCTTCAGATTCGGCAAACGTACCGTAACGGTTCGGGGTTGATGGTTTGCCGTGGCCGGCCACGCGTAATTCGGTCGGCGTCGGTATCCGGCAATGCCGAGAAAATAGACCTGTCAAGCGCGGCAAGGCTGGTGTCACGCCGGCAATCGCCGGTTTGTCGGAGCAGGGTGGCACGAGAATCCCACCAACTCTGGCCTCTTGCGATTTGTTGCCGCGCCTCCTGCCAGGAACTCCCATTGGAAACTTGAGAGACTCTCCAAGGGGAATCGCCCATGGTTTGGCTCGCACCATGCGTGAATGATTCTAAAGGGTATCCTTTATTGTCAGCCTTGCCCCTATTTTATGGGGGAAGTCCATTGGGCCAGAAGCCCCCCCAACCATCATGGGCAAAGTTGTTAATCTTGGAATTGCCAACATATCATTTTTTGTGATAATCTTTGGTGCGATTTAATGCTGGGGAGACGGGCGTCATACCATGAAAATCTTCTTCGATGTCGATTACACCATCCTGGGGTTGGATGACACCCTGCGGCCGGGAACCAAGGAAGTATTTCAAAGGCTGCTGGATGACAATCACGAAATCTACATCTGGTCGGGAATGGGAGAACGGTGGGAAGTAATTGAGAAGCATGAACTGGGCCACTTTGTCAGCGGAGTCTATGAAAAACCCACCAACCACTTCCACGAACGACTGGAAGAGCTGAAAATCCCCTTCGAGCCCGAGTTTGTCATTGACGACTACCCGGAAGTTGTCGCTGCCTTTGGCGGCGCCTGGGTCCCTCCCTACTTTTTCGCGCGTAATGTGGACCAGCAGATGGACCGCGTATATCGGATAGTGTGCGACTTCGCCAGTGATGGCACCTCTGAAGACACTCAGTACAAGGCCAAGGGCACCGTCCTTCCCCTCTTTTAGACCCCCGGAATTGCCGCCGGAAGCTATAATTATCCTGCCCCGGTGCCTCTGGGGCACAATTAGCGGCAAGGCAGGTTCCTCATGCCCATCAGGCAGCTCTCCCCTGAACTGGCCGGCAAGATCGCGGCCGGCGAAGTTGTCGAGCGTCCGGTTTCCGTCGTAAAGGAGCTGGTGGAAAACTCCATAGACGCCGGGGCCACCCAAGTATCCATTGAGATTAAGGGCGGGGGAATCGAGCAGGTCCAGGTAACCGATAACGGCGCCGGCATTCCTGCCCAGGAAGTTGCGCTGGCCTTCCAGCGTCACGCCACCAGCAAGCTGGACTCCATTGAAATTCTGGACGCCATACCCACCCTGGGGTTCAGGGGGGAGGCCTTGCCCAGCATTGCCGCCGTATCCCGAATGTCGTTGACCACCAGGGAGGCGGTTGCCGACGAGGGTTGCCGGGCGGAAGTCAACTGGGGTCAAACGGAAAAACTGGGATCCCGGGGTTGTCCCCCGGGCACAACAGTGAGAGTTGACGACCTGTTTGGGAATCTGCCTGCCCGCAGAAAATTCCTAAAATCGGCGGCAGCCGAGTCAGGTCGCATCCACGACCTGGTTGTCCGATATGCGCTGGCATATCCGGATATTTCCTTTACATTGAAGGTTGGGGAACGAACGGCATTGGCCACGCCGGGCGACGGCAGTGGTGAGAACGCGGCGGTGGCAGTTTACGGGCCCAGTGTTGCGGCAAATCTGCTGGAGGTCTCAGAGGAAGACCCCGAAACCGGTTACAGGGTTCAGGGTTTCATTGGAAACCCGGGTCTGCACCGCGCTAATCGAACCTACATGACCTTCTTCGTGAACCGGCGATGGATTCAGAGCCGGATGCTGACCTTCGCCCTTGAGGAAGCTTACCAGGGGATGCTTCCCGAGCGGCGCTATCCCCTGGCGGCGTTGGACCTCGGCGTTCCCTATGAGGATGTGGACGTCAACTCCCACCCTGCCAAGCGGGAAGTAAGGTTCCGCCAGGATGGAGTCGTCTTTTCGGCCCTGCAGAGAGCCGTTCGGGGGGCCCTTGTGGCCCATTCTCCGGTACGCGGCTTTCGCACCGCCCCCAGCGGGCAGCCCATCCCACAGAGTGGAGGGCTTGGGTCACCCGGATTCTTTCGCAGTCCCTTTGACGGGAGAGTTGGCGCGCCAACGCCCGCCGTGCCCGGCCAGAATTGGGGAAGCTCGGCCGGCCTGGCCGAAGTTGAAGGATTTGGCCCTGCCGGGGCGGCAATGACTCCGCAGCAGGCCCTTCCCGCGTTGCGGGTTGTGGGGCAGGTAAGGTTGACCTATATAGTGGCCGAGAGCCCTGACGGCATGTACCTGGTTGACCAGCATGCCGCCCACGAGCGAGTGCTCTATGACGCCATCATCCGGCGAACAGATTCTGAGGAGGTCCAGTCCCAGCCCCTGTTGACGGCGGCGCATATAGAACTGAGCCCCGGGCAGGTCGCCACCCTGGAAGAGCACCGCGCTTTCCTGAAAGACTACGGGTTCGACCTGGAGGAGTTCGGGGGAAGCGGCTACCTGGTCAGGGCCGTACCTACGGTGCTGACAACCCAGGATCCGGGCAGGTCGTTGCTGGACCTGCTGGATATGGTAGCCCTTGAAGAGGTGATCAAGGACAGAAAGGACACGGTGGCGGCAACCCTGGCCTGTCACAGCGCCATCCGCGCCGGCCAGTCGATGACGGAACCTGAGATGCGGGCCCTGCTGGAACAGCTGGAGTTAACGGATAATCCCCATACGTGCCCCCACGGCAGGCCAACGCTGATCCACTTCAGTTCCTATCACATGGAGCGGGAGTTCGGTCGCCGTTAGTTGAGGGCCAGGTTGTGACCACCGTATTCGGAGAAACTGCGGTCAGCTCCGGCGGCGGGGATCCTGCCTGGGGTCCTGGGCGGGATGAAATATGGAATCGGGACCGGGAAACTCATTCCCGCCAGATTCCTGCTTGCCGCCGAACTTGACGAGACCTGCAGAAACGCCGGCCATGGCGGCGATTCCCACTCCCATTTTGGCCAAAAAGCTGCGGCGGCTCTCTCCGCCCTGGTTTGCCTCGGACTTCTTGCTTAGCACTTGTAACTCCGGTGTATTTGAGGGGTGAAACAGGAAGGAACTAGCTTGAATCGCTCCATTACGCTTTTCGAAATGTCGGTGACATTATAGCAGTACGCACCAGCGGGCGCATCATCGCAGGTCACCCGGGTTCTGGCCCAGATCTTCCATCACCATTCGGGCCACTTCACGCCCCATCCTGACCGAATAGTTGGTGCCCCGGTCTTCGGGATATATCTGCGTAGTATTGGCGAGGTACAGGTTGCGGATTGGAGTCCGGTGGTCCGGAATCTGGCTGCCGTAATTCACGCCGATGATGGGCTGCGCCCCGTCCACCTTATGGTGGTAGTACTCGCGAATCCATTCCCGCCTGAAGTCCGGGTTCAGCTTCTGGAGGTGGGGTATGAAATCCTCCAGCAATTCGTCGCCGGACCGGGAATACAGTTCGCTGTCCCTGGGGGTGTAGTTGGTCAGGTAAACAATGTGGTTTCCCCCGTACAGGGACGGGTCGATCATGTTCGTGTGCTCGATGACTCCCACGAAGGGAAGGCTGCGGTCCGCCACGTTGAGCCAGTACTTGGCGGTTAATGGCCGGTCCAGGGCCAGAATCACCAGGACGGCGGAGAGGTACCGCACACCCAGGAGTTTTTCCTCGTAGTCTCGGGGCAGCGGGGGCACCAGCCGAGTGAATACATACGACGGCGTTGTGGCGATGACAGCATCGTAAAGGTTGGCCTGGGGCTCCTGCCCTTCAAGCTGGGTCTCCAACCCGGTGGCCGCGCCTTCTTCCACCGGTATGCGGTTGACCCGGGCTGACAGATGGATTCTCCCGCCGCGCTGGGAGATAACCTCCTCCAGGCGGTCGAATACCTCGCCGAAGCTGCCCATGGGATAGCCCAGGCGTTCCTTTTGCAGCGTTTTTCCCCGGGATGCCACCCGCAAGTAGATCTTGCCCCAGAGCCAGGTCATGCTGATCTGGTCGTAGTATTCGCCAAACTTGCCCCGCAGCATGGGTTCCCAGATGGCCTGGTAAATGTCCTGGCCCAGGTTGCGGGTAAGCCAGTCCTGGGCCGTGACGCCCTCAAACTTGCGCCAGTCCCTGGTCTTCTGGAGGACAAAAGTGAGGAGTCCCAACCGGATTCTCTGGACGAGGGAAAGGGGCTTGAACTTCAGGAGGTCCATGGGCGTGGCAAAGTCCCAAATCTGGCCGCTGTGATATACGCCTACCCTGGATTCCAGCCAGGCCAGTTTTTCGCCCAGCCCCAATTCGTGAATCAACTCTGTGATAGCGGTATCGCTGACAAAGAGGTGGTGGTAGCCCCGCTCAAGTCTTCCGCCGCCAATGTCGAAGGTGGAGGCCTGTCCCCCCAGAAAGGGAGCAACCTCGAAAACTTCGGCAAAGTGCCCCTGGGCGGTCAGTTCATAGGCGGCTGCCAGGCCGGCGGCGCCCCCGCCAATTATTCCCACTCGCATCAGCCCGGGCCTCCTTGCTGGATTGTCTCCGTCTCCGGTTGGGCCCCGTCATTGGCGGCGGCGGTCAACTGGCGTAGGGAGAGGTTTTCGCGCCACATAAACGCCAGGCCGGCCAGGTTTACCGGCAGCCAGAGCGCCACCAGGTGGACGACCAAAGCGTAGCTGGCGGCTACGGCGGCCCCCACACCCATTACACCAAGTGTCTGCTGGGCAATGAGCTCAAAGGGTCCAATACCACCGATGGATATGGGCAAGGCTGTGGACAGATTTGACGTCGCCGTTACCAGGAGAATGGCAAGGACGAGGGCCAGGTGGGAGCCGAAGTAGTCCTGAAGACCAAAGGAGTATGCCACCGTAAGGTAAACGGCAATTTCGCCGGCCCAGACTGGCAGGGAAAGCAGGAACATAACCAGGTGCTGGCGTGGCGAGTTCAGGATACTGAGGCCCTGGATGAAGTGGGCAGCCAGCTCGCGGAGTTTGGGCCTCAGTCGCTCGGGAAACAGTGAAATCAGGCGGTCGATGACCGGCAGAGTGCGGGGGTTGGTGGCTATGACGGTAATAGCTGCCAGCCCCGCCAGCAAAGCGACGCCGGCGATGGCGGCCAGGACTATGCCGGTGCCCCGGTACCTGTCCGCCGCGTCGCCGAAAACCCCCAGGAGAAGCAGGATCAGGGCGGAGGCTACGCTGATTGTGAACAGGGTGATGGCGTCGTAGATTCGCTCTACTCCAATGGTGGCCAAAGCGCTGCTGCCGCTGACCTGCTCCCGCTGGGCCAGGTAGTAGGAGCGAACAAGTTCTCCAGCCCGGGCCGGCAGCACGTTGTTGGCGGCGTATCCAATTACCACAACGGGATACAGCCGGAGGGTCCCGATATCCTGAAGGGGAGACAGGATGTATCGCCACCGGAGAGAGCGAAAGTAGATTCCCACGAAATAGATGAAAACTGCTGGGGCGATGTAGAGGTAGTTGGCTTCCTTCAGGGCCCGGGCAAGGTCGTCAAGGTCGATAGTCCAGATGAGGAACACCAGGAAAATCGTGCTGACTCCGATGCCGAGCCACAGACGCCAGTTCTTGAGTGTCAAACGGACTTTCCTTTGTCCACAAGGTAGGGACGGAGGGTCACTGGCCGTCCCCCGACTGTTCGGGTTCCTGGCGCAGGTAAGTATAATACTCCGAGTTGAACCAGTCGGCTTCCATGCCCCGGGTCAGGAAGTACTTCAAAGCTTGATGCCATTTGTCCCTTGAAGTTGCCGCGTCTCCGAAGTAGGCCAAATCCTCTTTGATTTCCTCGATTATGTCTTCGGACTGGCGGTCCTCACCGGGGCGCCGGTAGGTTTCCGGGTACCAAAGCAGATTCCGGCGGGGGCCGGACTCGTCAAAGCCCGCCAGGGAGCCGGATGGCCGATGGTGGGACGCGACCAGCAGGGCTGAACCCTGGGAGCCAGCCGCCGGGGCCAGGCAGCCGTCCTGGCCCCCTTCGTCACGGAAGCAGGAGAAACTGGCAAAACCATCTCTTTCTATATGACGCAGGTACCATTGAAGGGGATACCAGGTGTCGTAGTCAATCCGAACGGGCCTGGCGGCCAGCTGGGAGCCGGCGTCGGCGAAGAACCGGCCGTCGAGCTCTGCGAAACTGTCCCTCAGGTTGGAGCTTCCCTGGGCATAAACGAGTATTTCCCTTCGCGAATCGTCGTAGGTATATGCGGCCTGGGTGGCGGTCCAGGTGGTCAGTATGGCGAGAAAGCCGGCGACCCCCAGCGCCGCCAGGGCCGGCCCGTCTATGCTGCCGGCCCGGCGGACGGCCCAGGCCCCGGTTGCGGCCAAGGCCAGGCACAAAATGAGCGTCACCGCGGCCGCGTAGGGCAGTTCTCCCTGGGAGTCGGTGAAGCGGAGCGCAGAATAGAGCCCCAGCGCTACGGCCGCGCCGGGAACCAGGAGGCAAAAAAGTGCATTTGCGGCCATGCCCAGGGTAACTACCCTTCTCCAATGGACGTGGTCCACCAGTTCTCCCAGGGCTTTGCCCGCCAGGAAAATGAAGGGGAGAGTGATGTTTACCAGCAGCCAGGGCATTTTCTCGCTGGCCACGGTGTAAGCCAGGAAATTGAGGCCGGCCCAAAAGGCCAGGGCAATGCCGAAACGGTCGCGCTGCCGGACGAAGTGGACGGCTCCTATTACTCCAACTACAACCGGCAGAAACTCGTAAACCGACAGGCCGACGAAGTAGTAATACCAGGGCTGGTTGCCCCTGGCGACCTCCTGCTGGGCGATCCAGTATCCCAGGCCCTGCCACGTCCCACTGAATAGCCCGGCAAGGTTGGTGAAGAAGGTCGTGTAGAGGGTAGCCCAGATCCCCCAGAAAATGGCGGCGCATCCGAGCCACACGCCTCCCTTCCAGCGCAGGCCAACCGCCAGGGATGCCAGCGTCATAAACAGCAGTATTCCGGCAGCGACCAGGATGTTCAGTGGTATGGCGTTGCTGCTGCTGGCAACCTGCACACCTTCGGGCAGTATTTGCAGCAGCAGGGCATCTACCTTGATCGCTGGAAGGAACAGCAGCAAATAGGTGAGGGCAACGGCGAGGGAGGCAAACACCAGGAAAAAGGTGTGTCGCCAGGGTATGGCCAGGTATTTGAACGCTGCCCAGGAAAGGACTGCCAGCGCAAGGGCAATGGCCAGGTCCGCGCCGGAGCCAATGGGGCGCACCAGGACCAGGGCTGCCGCCCAGGCGATGGCCACGGGGATGCCAACCGACGCGGCTTTTGCCTTCCACGAGAGAACTGCCCTCCAGGCGGCGTAGATGCAGGCTGCGGCCAACAGGAACGCCGCGGTGCCCGGAACCCACACTCCCAGCTGAGTTAATGGCAGGGATACGAAGGGAGCTTCCCAGACCGGCGCCCCCACGATTCCCTGGCTGGCGGCGTCTCTGCCAACCAGGGTCAGCCCAAAACCCTCGTCCAGGGCGGCGGCGGCCGAGTCCCAGCCGACACGGGAGGCCAGGCTGGCCGCAATCTCTCGGACCAGCTCTATTCCGGC